>NZ_JYMU01000099.1:0-25973 GCF_000938235.1 Bradyrhizobium sp. LTSPM299 | reverse complement strand
TGGTCGGCACGCTCTACAGTTTCTGGAACGGTGTCACCGTCGCCGCCGTCACTAGCGGCGTGCTTTGCTTTCTCCTGATCGCTAAGCACTACTTCCCTCAGGTCCAACTGACCAAGGTCAACGACCTGACGTCGCGCGTCGACCGGCGTTGGCCGCCACAGCGGCAACTGCATCCATGCTTCATGCTCGATAGTTACTTCGCCGCCTAGGGCGGCGATCACAACATATCCGGGCGCCCCAAATCGCGGGAACACTGCAGCGCGGCCGTTGTAAGTGCGTACCGCGTCCAATTTATCCATTGGGGCTTCCGCCAAATCTTCGTAAACCGATGTTGATTACGCCGCGCGTGCCCAGGGATCGATCGCCGCCAACTGCCTCTCCAACATAGAGATCGTTCGTGTGAGATTGTCGCGACGCGATCTCAAATGCTCCGTTAGCGTCGAGCAGAAAGCGCCGACCTCATCGAGGTTTGAGGATAATTGCTCCTCTTCCGCGATATCAGAACTTATGAGTTGAACTCTCCAGTTGAGGTCTGCAAGTAGCGCCTGTAGCTGCACTGACCCGGTAATTTCAGAGTGGAACGCTTGGCTCATAACGGTTGCCTCAGGCTGAAACAGACCCGGTCCGGGTCGATGGGCTTGAGGGGCCATGCAAGAGCAGCGCCAAACGGCGATCGTTCCGATCGCAGCCGCTCCTCGGTTCCAGAATTAACCGCCAAGCGCAGTATCAAGCTTAATTAGCGACTTCAGTTGCATGTCGCGCTTCGACAACTACGGTTGCCTGCATCGGACAATTGTCCCCCTGTCTGGGTCCACCATGGCGAAGTCGTCGCGCCAACATACTCGGCGCGGCGGCTTCGTTGGCCAAATGGACGATGAAAAATGCGCAACATCTTGTCGAGGTCACTCGCGACAGTGACGTGGATCGCCCTCCTCTCGCTGGTCGTCGCAGGCATAACGCGGGCGAGCGTGTACGCCAAGGAGCGCCGATTACATGACGGTGCAATTGCTCGCTCGGATGCGAAGCTCAAATTGTTCACGCGAAGCTCAGGCTGAGTAAATGGCCGTGACCCCACAGCCGGCTTGGCAAGAATGTTGGCACGTGTGGACCGTGCTAGTTCCCAGGCGCACGATTACAGGACGACTAGTCTGGGGCCGCGTTTGGCGCAGGTTCAATGGAAGACGCTGGATTTACAAGCGCCTCACGACATTTGAAGGGTGATATCGCTGTCTTCGATCGAAGAAATCCAGCGGCGCTCAAGGCCGGAACGGCGAGCAGTCCACCGGACGCGAATTGACCATGGCGCAGCACTGTTCTTCGTGGAGTCGACCGGCACACTCTCGTGCACAGTCCGCGACGCGACCGATCACGGCGCAAGCATTCGCCTTCGTGATATCGGCGCTATGCCTGCGGATTTCGAGCTATCGTTTGATAACTTCCGGACGGCCCGCAAATGCCACCTCGTCTGGCGAGACCTTGATTTTGCCGGCGTGCGCTGGAGCTGACTTGGGTGTTAAATTGCTGCTATCCGCGCTCGCTGTAACCTGATCCGCCGCGACCTGACGCCGGGCGAGAACGTCGACGCCGAGGCTGCCCCTACCGTGATTTTCTCTGTGGCAGCTTGCTCAAATCGAGCGGCTGAACCAGTTCAGTTATCTTAGCCGCTTGATGATCAGTTTCTTGCATCAACATGAGCGTCGCGCCGAACCGTATGTCGGGCTGCTGCTTTGCGGAGCCCGTGCACGATGCCATTGTTTGGGTCGACCGACCTTCGAGGATCAATTCGACGCCGTCAATTCCGAACAGCGTGATTTGTCCCTGTGTGTGCCGTTGGGTTCGGAGGACAGCGTGGAACAAATCGCCGTCTTGGCGATAGGTGCCCGAGTACGAGAAAAAGAGGTCTCGCCCTTCTAAGACGCCGTCATTGAGGTGCAGCGTGCCCGTGCCCGGGCCTTCTGTAGTCTGGTACCAAACCGTATAGTCGCCATTTCCAAGCATTGGTGGTTTCTTGCGAACCTGAATGCTGAGATCAAGTCAGCTATATTTTAAAGATAAAGTATATCTCGTCTCATCCTAGAGAGAGGCCCCCTCACGTCGCTGCGCAGGGTTAATTTAAAGTCTCGAAGGCCTGGCAGCCACGTTAGTAACCCCTGTCGCGCTTCGGCTCTTGAGTGGCCATTCCAGCCCTGACGAGGGCATCCTCCGCCGCATGACGAATGTCCCTAGCAGCCTTCAAAGGACGCCGAATATTGGGATCTTCCGAGCTACTGTCAAAGGTGATCAGCCGCATGCAATTAGGACACTGAACCTGATAGCCGTTCTTGATCCGATTGGCTCGGTCAGAAAAAGGCTTCCGGCAATTTGAGCAAATGATCTTGATCCGATCGCTCATAAGTGCCCTTTTTCTGCCGCGGGCCGCATCCAGCGCCTACCTACTGAAAATGCCGACAACAGTTTTCAGGATCGCGCGGCGTGCTCCCGCGCAGGCAGGCATCAATGACTCGCCGACAGCATTCGACGGCTGGCCAAATCCTGCAAGTCATGGGTGCGCACTGGTCCCTCGCCTCTTTTGGGACGTAGCATGAAGATCAAATTCTAAGTTTTTGACCCGAGTATCAAAGAGAGTGGACCGATCGTATTCATAATTCGTCAATCAAATCCAGATCGATTCTGTGAGATCTGCGCGTTGGGACGGCCCATGGGATTGATTAATAGACTGAGCTGGCTCCGACTTAGAATGCGAGCGAAATCGTGACGGGACTCTTAGAAAGCTCATGTACAAACCTTGATCCAAAGATTGAGATCGTAAGCAAATGGCCGATATCAAATGGAAAAGCGGGACGTTGGTTAAAGTCCTCTCTAGCAAACAAGTGCTTCGTGTAGTTGGCTACGACAGCGTCGGATCGGTCATCTGCGAATTAATCGAGAATCAAGACCGGCCGCTTCGCCTATATGCGTCACCCTCTCTTTTGACGAAGCGCGGCGTCGAGCACTAATCGGGTCGAATACACCTGTTGAGCGGCGACATCCGATTGTGGCCCGTTTCGGACCTCTGCGGATGTCAACTCACTGGGGTCTCGCGGACTTGAGCCGAAGGGCCATCTACTTCCGAGTTTGACCCATTTCGGACTTTTGCGCTGGTTCGGGCCGGGATGGTTATGGTTTGATGGTCAGGTAAAATACCGATCCGGAGAACGGGCGCGGACCAATTGAACCTTGGAGGGCTGCCAATGGATATTTCCACCCGCACCATCGTGGCCAACGGCATCTCCCAGCAGATCGCCGAGGCCGGCACCGGTCCGCTAGTGCTGCTCTGTCATGGCTTCCCAGAGTCTTGGTACTCTTGGCGGCATCAGATCAGGGCGCTTGCCGAGGCAGGCTATCACGCGGTCGCGCCAGACATGCGTGGCTACGGTGGGACCGGCAAGCCACACGATATCGAGCAGTACACCTTGCTTCATCTCGTCGGTGATATGGTCGGCGTCGTTAACGCGCTCGGATACGACGATGCCGCCATCGTCGGTCACGATTGGGGCGCAACGGTTGCTTGGCACGCCGCCCTGTTGCGGCCAGACGTCTTTAGGGCCAT
Source organism: Bradyrhizobium sp. LTSPM299 (assembly GCF_000938235.1). NCBI lineage: Bacteria > Pseudomonadati > Pseudomonadota > Alphaproteobacteria > Hyphomicrobiales > Nitrobacteraceae > Bradyrhizobium > Bradyrhizobium sp. LTSPM299. The sequence continues at coordinate 22,384 of NZ_JYMU01000099.1, read as the reverse complement.
CGCGGCCTTAAGCGTGCCGTTCCGCCCGCGAAGTGCCGCACCACCAACCAGCGTGATGCCACGGACGGAAGCCGCGATGTTTTACCAGCTTTATTTCCAGGAGCCGGGAGTAGCAGAGCGCGAATATGAGCGAGACGTCCGAACCGCAATCGTGAACACGATGATCGGTTTCTCTGGTGATGGTGAGCCGGGCAATCCGCTCTACGACGCTGGAATGGTGCCGAAAATCGGACGCTTGTTTCCGGCAGCGACTCTGTCAATCCTGCCGACTTGGCTCACCCAACAATACGTCGATTTGGCCGTTAGCGAGTTTACGCGCGACGGCTTTCGCGGTGCCTTGAACTGGTATCGCAACGTGGACCGAAACTGGAGTCTGCTTTCTCCATGGGCTAGCGCGAAGATAATCGTGCCCGCAACGTACATCGTTGGGGACCGCGACCTACTTTACCGATTTCCGGGCATGTCCCAGTTGATCTCAAACCTCAAACAGCACGTTCCAGAATTGCGTGGAACGGTAATACTCAAAGGCTGCGGTCACTGGACGCAGCAGGAGAAATCCGAAGAGGTCAATTCGGCGCTGCTCCTGTTCCTGAAGAAAGATTACCGAGCAGGCGAACACAGCAAGTAACCTCGAAACATATCAGTCGAACTTTCCGCTGTTGGCCCGTTTGAGATCTCCCGATTGGCGCGGCGCATGTCCGCTTATTGGGGAAGACCAGAAATTCCCCGCTTGCTGTCAAAGTGACCGAATGACCCAAATCGGGCATTCTAACCATTGAGAGGTACGTTAGATAGAACTTTCCGGCTTCTCAGCGTAAAGCATGAAAGATACGCAATTCTTCTTCGAGACCCTTGATGGCGCGCGGGCCGAGGTCGGCAAATATCAACCCGGAGCCCGCAACAAGATCCTTGACAGTGCTGGAGACCCAAACCTCGCTGCTCCCCGCGAGATGACTCACGCGGGACGCAATGTTGACGGCAATCCCGCCGATGTCATCGTCTTCGCGAATTTCGACTTCCCCGGTGTGAAGGCCAGCGCGAACGGCAATCCCAAGTGGCCGAACGCCGTTCGCGATAGCCTGAGCGCATCGCACGGCGCGAGCCGGTCCATCAAAAGTTGCGAGAATGCCATCGCCAAGGGTTTTTACCTCCCGTCCGCGGAACCGCCGCAGCTGACTGCGCGCGAGCGAGAAATGCGCGTCAAGGACTGATCGCCACTCCGTATCTCCGACAGCGGCAGCTTGCCGCGTGGAGTCAACGATATCGGTGAAAAGGACTGTGGTAAGGACGCGGTCCGGTTCGAACGGTTCTTGTGCGATGTTTACGAATTTTCGAACTTCAGCGAGCACAGCCCCGCTTTCCTCAAGCCAAACAAGATGATCCTTGCCCGGCAATTCCACCATCTTGGCATTCGGTATCGCCTTAGCCATGTCACGGGCGTTTTCCACCGAACAGCGAACGTCATTCACTCGATGAATAACCAACGTCGGAGCCTGTATGCTGGAGAGCACGGGCGTAACGTCTATTTCACTGTTCATCTGACGCAGTTTGATGACGGCCGACGGACTGGCAGAAAGGCGCTCGAAGCGTGCCCACCAATCGCTAAATTCCGGATCGCGAGCCAGACCGGGCGCGAAATCAGGTAAAGATGCACCCGTGCCCCAGCTTGCCAGGATTTGTGCTTCAGCGAGCTTTGGGTCTTTGTAAGATGGGATCGAGTTTTTTGCATTCGAGTAAGACCCTATAAGCACAAGTCCGCTCACCCGTTCGGGATAGGTGGCTGCGAAAAGTTGAATCATCGCGCCACCCTCGGATATGCCTAATAGCACCGCACGATTAGACCCAGCGGCATCCATAACGACGCGGATGTCATCGATTCTCTCGTCCAGTGTGGGGAAGCCCACGCTGCGGTCTGATAGACCGGTGCCACGCTTGTCAAAACGGATCAGGCGGGCGAACGATTCTAGCCCGTGAAAAAATCGGGCATGTCGCGTATCTTCCCACATGTGTTCAAGGTGAGAAATAAAGCCTGGCGCGAACACAATGTCGATCGGGCCGCTTCCACTGACTTGATAAGCGATGAAAATATCGCCACTTTGAGCATATTTTGTCGTTGGCAACATAATGCGGCCTCTTCGAGGGATGTTGCGGCTGATGCGGACGCGAGGTCAAGAGGCTTCCCTTCCGCTAAGTCAGAAGACCGGTGGTCTTCTCATGGCAACTCGCGATACCGTCTCGTGTCAGAAGACAAGTATTTGCAGGCCGCGGCGGTTGGCAATGCGACTATTTCTACGCTTTCGACGCCATCGGTCGATCGAACCCAAAAGGAGGCATTGCAAGCAGGGACCACGGCGCGCAGGACTCGCTAAAACTAGTTAAACATCGAAATTGCAGGGAGTCTCAATGATTAAATCGTCACAACAGACCGCAGAATTGGGTTTTATCGGCATTGGACGCATGGGTTTGCCCATGACCAGTCGGTTAATAGCAGCCGGCCATAAGGTATACGTGTATGATCTTGATTCAAATAAAGTGATCGCCGCCGAGAAAGCTGGAGCGAAAGCTGCGAAACACCCCGCTGAAGTTGCGGATAAAGCCGAGATTGTATTCTTGTGCCTGACCGACGGGGCTGCTGTCGAAGAGGTTGTATTCGGATCCGATGGTATTGCCTCGGTTCGATGTCCACCAAAAATTGTCGTCGACCTTTCCTCGATCCACCCGGATAGTACTCGGTCGATAGCAGCTCGATTGAAGGTGGCAAACGGCATGGCCTGGATTGATGCTCCTGTCTCGGGCGGCCCCAAGGGCGCAGCGGAAGGCACCTTAGCGGTCATGGCGGGCGGTCAGGAAACCGAAATAGAGCGCGTCAGGCCTTACGTCCTCGCGATGGGGCAGCGCCTCACCCGTATGGGCGATGTTGGAGCCGGCCAAACCACGAAACTATGCAATCAGATCGTCGCGGCCTGTTCAATGGTGGTACTCGCCGAGGCAACCCGGCTCGCAGTAGATGCTGGTATTGACGCCTCCCGACTTCCGGAAGCGTTAGCTGGCGGCTTTGCGGATTCAATTCCGTTGCAGCTCTTTGTGCCCCGCATGGCCAAGGACGCTGATGAACCTCAGATTGGTCCCGTATCAATCATACTCAAGGATCTCGACATGATAGCGGATGTAGCTCGAACCCACAGTACGCCGTTGCCGATGGCCGGATTAGCCGCGCAGATGTTCAGGTTGCTAAAGGCGGCGCGTGGTTCTCAGGCGGACGTGCTTGAAATTTACAAACTTTCCGAACCGAAGCTTTCGTAGTCCGACCGACCAAACGAGGCCTGTCTCGCGTAGCCATGTCGCATGTTGTGAAGGGTTTCGGATGCCGGCCGCATGAATGACGTGGCCGCGAGTTCGGCGGCCGGCGTCCGAAAGCCTCCAAGGGAGGAAAGCGCGCTTGGGGAACGTGCGGCGGTGCCGCAGGCGCTATGGCGATTTGAGCGCCACGGGTGATCCGACTGATTGGAATCGCGCCGATACAACGAGATGTTCGGCGGTTGAGCGGCTGACCAATGAGCTGCGGATGGGGTCGCACGCGATGAATTGTCGGACGATTTGAGGCGACAACTCTATATCTGAGCGCGCTCTGCCGTGGCGGGTCGAGAGCCGGCGAGCGTAACGAGCAGATTTGCGGAATTGAAGCGCGATCATGATGTGTCGATCCTGATGCGGTTCGTTGGAGTTGTCGGGCGATGCCGTGGCGTACAACCGCGTTCGAAGACCTCGATGACGATCATGCGACCGCCGCAGCATGGACAGTTCGGCTTGCCGGGATCGACGGCGGCAGCGGTGGTCCACTATCCGCTGCTTGGTCCCGGTGAATCAGCGGGAGCGCGCGGACGATCGCCGCAGACGCTGGCCCGCCGCTTGCTGATATAGACGTACTGGCAATTATAGAGCCCCAGCCTGGAACAGGCCGCTGCCGGGACGTGTATTTTGAGCGCGGCGGCGCATCGTTTTGGGATTCGCGGTCAAGTCGGTTCCCGTGAAGCAGTAGTGAAACAATCCGCGAAATCCACCAGCAACAATCCCTCCCTACCGTCACTCCCATTGCATTGACCATCGGAGTTTTCAATGATTGCAGTTTCAAAGCCCACAGCCAATATCGTCGCGTTACGCCCCGTGTCATGGCTGACCATCGTTGCGCTTTTCTGCGTTGTGGGACTGGCAACATCGCTCCTCTTCGCACGCTACGGCATCGGCATATGAGGCTGGGGAGGCCCAGCGCATGGACCGCGACCATCTCAGGCAAGACCCGGTGCACGCCCACCGGGATACTGCCGAAGGCAGACGCTCCATAGCTCATCAAGAGGCGCTGATAGCGCATATGGAACGGGACCGCCACAATGCCGGGGAAGCCCGAAAGATCCTGGCGGCATTGAGCGACGCGCAGACACTTCACGAGCAGGAAGTTGAGCGCCTGCTGAGAGTTGGGGTAGTTCGCCTCGGCTGGTACCCCTAAGTAGTGCTCACGGAACGAAAAGCCCCGCAGAAAGGACCTGCCGGGCAATTCGTAAAATATGATTACGTTAAAACGATGCGCCGATTAAAAGCCAACGCGCATTACATTACGATGAATTTCGCGCCAGCATGATTGCGGAGACCCCATCGGTGCACACAGGCGTTCACCGATGGGCGCGCAGATCGCTGGGTGAACCGGCGCAGCGTCATCTTCGCATGAAAGGCGGTGCCAGGCAGATGCGAAGTGGTTCCGGCGCGCGGCATCTTCAGCTTTAATGAAGCGGGGTGTTAGTGCCCCCAACCCCGACACTCTAAGCTCACGGCCTCAGTCCTCCCGACTGGGGCCGTACCTGTTGCGGTGTCACCGCGAGCGGATCGGTAACTGCGGATTAACCGGTCGCGGTCACCTTTATTGCGACCTTCTGGTGGTCACGCGCATTGAGTCAAAGCCGTCGCTGGGAATTCTCCGCGGCGGCCTTTTTTTTCGTAGGATCCCCGAGATGGACTATCAGGCCTTCACAGGCGAAAGCCTCACCATGATGTACGCGGCCGTTGGCGGCGTGCTGGCTGCCGATGATGCAGCTGAGCGCGACGGCGGCGAGCCGAAGTTCAAGGTGCGGGACACACCGGAGTGGAAGAAGCACGCGGCCGATCTGGAGGTCGAGATGCTCAGGCGCGGGATGCTATTCTAGTGATCGATTGGTTCGAGGGGCAGGAAGCTCTGCCCTTTGACAAATAGAAAGCCATGCGCCTCGGGACAGTATCGCGGCATTCACGCAACGTCTCGAGCTAGGCAATCGCCGGGGTCGTTGGCGCCCGCGGTTGTTCTTGCTCTGCGGCTATGCACAGCCTTTCCACAGGCCGCGAGAACCGGATAAAGATCGCACCGTGAATTCAAGCCTCTAGGTCGGGTCAGCGTCTCAGTTTTGCAACACTCGGAGGTTTCGTTAGCGGACTGGCACAATTTGGACTCCACACCGCTGCAATCTCGCCTCATTGTCCACGCCGAGGAAATTCAATGGGGACGTTCATGAAAGACGCAAATACTTGGGCATTGAACCCAAAAAAGATCCAAACCGCAACGTTGAAGCGGCGGGCTCTTAGACCAAAATCCATCAGAACAACGGCGAAGACAAAGGCGCGGGGCCTGCAGGTCCGCGCCATTGTCGTTTCACCCCCGCAGCCGCCTGGCGTGTGAGGCCAGCCGCTTCCGGTGCGATCGTCGACGGCGCTTCATGTTGGGCTTCTCCGTTCCGCGATCATCCTGGCCAGCCCGGTAGGACCGCCGCAAATCGGCCAGTCCAGCGCCACGCGGTTTTCTTCTGCGAACCGCATGAGGTCGTAATGCCTGAGCCGCCCCTCGCCTTCGCGATCGCCGACCGCGGCAGTCCATCCGCTGCCGCTATCAGGTCAAGCCGGCGTCTGATCTCTGCACGGTGTCGTGCCCGCTCTTCCCGTGCGGTGGCGTTCATTAGCGCCTTCCGCTGGTCGTCGAGCAAGGCCTGCGCATAGCCATCGATGTAGCTTCGCTGGAGTGGGTCAAGGCGCTCGAGCTTTGCCGCGAACTCCTGCTCCAACAATGAACGATCTGGCGTCGTCGGAGATGCGAATGGGTTCGGTACGGGAAACTTGATCGGGTTAGAGCCGGGCGGAAGTCGCAACCTTCCCCTCGGCTCGTTTTTAGGGTAATGCCTAAAATATGAAGAAGTCAATAAAGGTAATGCCTAAAAAGCGCCGCGGGCGGCCTGCTACAGGCAAGGACCCACAGATAGTCGTCCGCATGCCTTCAATCTTGATCGCCGGGATCGATGCGTGGGGCGTCGCTAACGGTATTGTTCGTTCCGAAACCATCCGCCGGCTGATCGAGCTCGGCCTAACGGTGAAGCCGAATGGCCGCTCCCCCAGCGATTCCCAAAGATCGCGCGCGCGCGAAATGGCGGCCAAGGCCATCGACGGCATCATTCCTAAAAGCGCACCGCCGGATGAACAGGAGAGCCGAAAGCTGCGCCTTGTGAAGGGGCCGGAAGAGTTTCGCGAGATCAGGAAGGATCGATCCAAGAAGAAGCCCGGAGGATGATCGTGAGCGACGATCTCCTGGTCAAACTGGTCGTCACCTTCATTGTCTTGACCGGGTTTCTCGTGTGGCAAGCGTCCGAACGAAATCACCAGTCCGTTTACCAGAACTGCGCCACGGATCTCTCGGCGAGAAGGGCCGCGCCTAAATGAGCTCGTTGACGCCGATCGAGGGGCCCTTCTCTCGTTCAGTTTTCGTCGTCGAAGCTGATCGCCAGCCAATCCTAGCCATAGCTGCCAAAAAACATTCCGAGGCCGAGGCTTTCTTTGCCGACGAGAGGGTTCAAGCCAAACTCAAATCACTTAATTCGAGCGGCAAACCTGTCTACGATGACTATTCAATTCTTCGTATCCGCCTAGCTCATGCAGGCGAAAGAGTTCGCTACTACGACGCGCGAAATGCAGCGGCAGATCGGGGGAGGATGACCTCAATGAGCGGCTGGATCATCGCAATTTTCTTGGGCGTCTTCCAAGTTGCGCGGTGGCTGTCCTGGTCGTGACCGCGACTCAACATCCGTTGGATTCGCAGAGACCGCGCCCGATACCTATCTTCCAGACATGCCCATCAGGAAGCCCCTGGAGATCCCGCCCGAGGCCGCACGGCAATTCGCCGCCGACATGCAGGCTTATCACGCCGAGCACGATGTCCATCACCACGCGCGCGCGGAATATCCCTGCCGGATGGCCGCCTAACGGCGAACGATGTTTTTGGCCAAATTTTGCGCGTTAGCGCCCTAATGCCGTAAGTGGTTTCGGATCATGGGAGCGGTCTTGTCGAAGGAGCAGAAGTCTAAGGGCGCAGCGGACGCATTCCGTCTCCTACGGGCGTTGCGTTCGATTAAAGACCCGTCGGCAAGGCGGCACGTTGTCGAGACGGTCGAAAATGGCGGATGAAAGCCGGGGAGGCCGCGGACCATCCGACAACAAAGCCGGAGCCAGATGACGAATGAGATTCACCGAAGCGCGCCCCTACGCTGACCCGGAGAAGGCCGCGTTCTGGATTTTTTTTCGAAATCACCCGCAGCGCCCAAAAAGCTACGCCGCCGGGCTCGAAAAGAGCTGTCCCGACGGCGCCCACAACTGGGCCCCTGAAATCCCCAGCAGAGCCCAACAATAGCATCTGCCGTGCCGCACAATTGTGAACTGGTTCACAAATGGGCCAGACTTACCCCTGTCGCGGCGGGCATCGCTGAGGCCTTCAGTTTCAATTCCGCCGGCCCTTCCCCGATCTTTCAATCTCCACAGTCTCATCGGCTTTGCGCGCTTTCTCTAGAAGTGCGTCTCGCTCCGCTCCCGGTGGCAGTTTCTCGGCGGCTTCGCGATTGATCCGCGCGAACGCCACCAATCTATCTAAAAGCGAAACGCGTCGTTTGCCTTGTCCGGTCAAGTCTCCCTCCCGAGAGTTAACCCACGGGATCAAAACCCATCCGATGCTCGCTTGTCTTTGAGCTGGCGCTTTGGCGCCTGTGGATTACCGGGATAACTGCTTGACATGGCCGCCCCGGCCCAATCATTGGGCTCGACTCCCGGCGTGCACAGGCGTCGAATTGTAACCGGCGCTAAGCCCACAGCGCGCCAACCCAGCCGCATTGGCCCTCGCTGACCCCCTCAGCGGGGGCCGTTGCATTCTGGGGTATCGGCGAGGCACCGCGCACAGATGCGGATTGACGGCCCGTTTAGCTGGTATCCATCATCTTCATGGCGCGCCGGCGGCATGCCCAGCGCCGCTGGCGGCTCACGCCCTGAGTCCCCAGTTCGCCAGCCAACTGGGAAAACCCCGCATCCAGCCTGCGGGTTTTCTTTTGAACCTTTCTCCGGCATCAATTGTCCAACAATTGAAGCGCCCTTTTGGTCCCCAACCACGCTTCAAAGCCCATAAGAAAACCCCGTTTCCCCCAGGCGGGGTTTTCGCTTTTTTGCGGTTGCCGCGGCTCGCCCCGAGGCTCGAGAATAGCTATCGAAATTCTGCAAACGCGACGCAACCGGTAGGAAGCCACCAGCCCGACTTATCATTCAGCACACGGATCGACGCACGGGCTCGGGCTGCGCTGCTGTCTTGCAACACATCCGTAAATCCGCGGGATTCTTAATCCTTTTCTCCAGCATCAAGCTTAACCCGCGACTCCATTTGTGCAAATTTCGCAACTGCGTAGGTTGCGTCCATCGGACATTGCCCATCGTCCGGGACCACCATGGCGAAGTCGTTGCGCCAATATACTCGACGTGGCGACTTCGTTCGTCTTGCTGCCTGGAGTATTTGATGAAACCTGTTTCCGCCTATGGCACCAGCGAAGCCGTGACTTCAGATAAGAACAACGTGAGGGAGCTCTATAGCGAGGTCCAACGTTTGAGAAGGCAGCTTCGTGCGCTTATGCCGGGTTCTGCCGCTGGTCCCGCGTTAGCAACGGCAGTGGATGGCCGTAATCAGAGCCACACGGTTCGCTAAAGGGCCTGGCCTGGCTTGAAGCTGAATGCAACCTCACGACCGCCCGCGAGAAGCGTTCGGACCCAGCGTGACCTAATCGGCCGTTGATTCAACCAGGGCTGTGGCGCCGTTCAACGGAACCACTTCCTGGCTCCAGTCAAATTGGTGGGCTTCTCCTGACGCGAAGCTAAGCGGGACCCGTTGATTTCACTCGGCCGCTTGGAGCGTCTGAGGGCTATCGAATGCCATCAGCGTGTTGCGCGCCAGATCCTCCGTCATGTCGATGATGCTTCTCGATCATCTCAATCGACGTGTCGTGCAGTTCCGCAACGAGCCGCACAGGCAGGTTCTTCTTCAGGCGTCGGACAATCGAGCTATGGCGCAAAGCGTACATGACCGTGTCGGCCGGAATGGCCGCGAGAGCGACCGTCTTCGCCCACAGTTCGCCGACCTCATCGGCACGGCGCCAGGCTTGGCGCTTGTCCTTCGTCCAATTGCCGGGGCCGCCGGTCTTCCGATAGCTCCACCGCAACAGCAGCGGTTCGTCGTCGCCGCGCCCGTCGATGGTTCGGTTTAGCCGCTCCATCACGTCAATGCCCACGGGGACGGCCACGCTCGCCCCTGGTTGGCGATTTTTGCCCTTCCGAGAGCTGGGCATCATGATGCGCGCATTCTCGATTTGGAAATCAAGAATGGAGAGGCGTGCGATTTGCGAAAACCGTGCGCCGGTCGCCGCGGCTGAAAGAACGAGCCGGCCGAAGTCGCCATCCGGGTCGACTTCAGGCGAGAATGCAGCTTCCACGGCGGTTCGAACTTGTGCATCCGTCAAGGGCTGGCGCCGCGGCGAAGACGTGACGGACTCGGCTTCGGTCCCACGGCGGCTGCGTTTAGGGCCGCTCGAAGGTCGTTCAAGATCCGGTTTTTCGACGACGGTTCAAGTTCGTTCGGCAGGCCTGCGCGCCAGTCCAAGATATTCTGAGCCTCGAGCCGGCCCAGCTTGAGGGCCGCAAGCTCCTGGTCGTTCATGACATGAAGTTGGAGCGAGCCTTCCGAGCCGCTTCGACCAGCGCGCGCCTTGCGCATGTCGACGTAGGTTTCGACGGCAAGCCGCCTGTTGGTATTTTCCGAATGGCGGCAGCCTCGTTCGTAACCTTGACTGAGGCCGCCTGCTGTTTCCCCCAATTCAGGGTTGCTTCGGTCGCCCGCGCGAAGCTAAGCGAGCCTGGCATGGCCTGGCCTGGCCGCCATCGGGCCTGCCGACCCGCTCTTCGATGCGCTGGCCGTCGAGAACGATCTTGACAACCCAAACGCCCTCGCCTTTGACGGTCCGACGAAACCCAAGCGGCAAACCCCCGCGACCGCCGCTTACACCAAACCAGTAGGGATTCTTGCGCGGCTTCAGGCGAGAGCGCTTCGCCGGGGTATCGAAGGCGCAGGAAGGCATGGAAACGTCCCACAGTTCTGTCTCACAGAGGGGGACATGATGCCGGTGATATCAGTAAGGGAAAAGGCAATATTTTCTGAACGGTATAGGCATCACAGGCATCAGAAACGCCGAGAAATTCCCTTCGCGGTGGAAGCTACTGAAACTTCCGCCGCTTAAACGCGGCGACATCGGCGCGGTCAAGCTTGAACCATTCCCCGTTGGCCCGCTTGGCCTCGAAACGTCTGTGCCAATACGCCTCAATCCCCGAGGGGTCGTTGGTTCGTATAGCGACATCCGTGATTCCCAACCGCTCTTCACGACTTCAGTGAACCCAGATCACGCGTGATTTGGGTGAAATCATCTTGAACTTTGAGTTGTTGGGCTCATTGCCAACTGTTGTCCGTCGCGCCGGCGTCCATTGCCCGGTCGACCCCGAGCGCGAGGGCATCCGGGCGTCGCGTGTCAGCCGCGCCCAGGAACCGAGCTCCTTCGATCATGATCGATTGCGTGCTGCCCATGGTCAGAGACGGCTTGATCCTGTGGCCCTTGGCCTCGAGCAGGGCCACCGCATCCGGACAAAAGCCACGCTCGAGTTCGAGCGGCGCATCGCCGCCGCCCTGATTCAGACGCGGACGCCCAGCCGCCTCCGCAATGTTGAGACGGTGGTCGATCACATTGGATAGCAGCTGCACCATGGTCGCGATGATCGTGTCACCGCCCGGTGTGCCGGTCACTAGCCATGGCATATCGCCCTGATAGACGATCAGGGGCGTGATCGTCGAACTCACGCGCTTGCTGAGTGCGGGTGCGGTCGCTGGAAAACTGTTGGAACGCTCGCCCCACGCGAAGTTCTGCAGCGAGTTGTTGAGCAGGAATCCCGTGCCTGGTGCAACCACATGGGCACCATAGGAAGCACTGAGCGTGTAGGTGTTGCTGACCACGTTGCCCTGCGCATCCGCGACCGAGAAATGAGTCGTGTTGTGGCTCTCGGCCAGATACGGGTTGCCGTCGACCAGCTTCTTCGCATCGAGGGAGACGTCGGGATCGATCAGCTTAGCGCGATCCGCGCCATAGGATTTGCTCGTCTGTCCCTCGTTCACCATCCGGCGATCCGCGGCAACAATCTTCAGCGTCTCCGACAGAGAGTGGAGATTGGCGGCACTCCCCCACCCCATCCGATCGACCGGGAAAGTCTCGAGGATGTTCAGGGCCTCGATCACGCTGACACCCGAGGCTGGCGGCGGCATCGCCGCGATCCGGTGCCCACGATAGCTGGACCAGACCGGTTCGAGGACACGGACCTGATAGGCCGCAAGATCGGCCGCATCGATAATCCCGCCGTTCGCAACCATCGCAGCGACTAATTTCTCAGCCACCGGTCCCCTGTAGAAGCCATCGGTGCCGCGATCGCGAATCTGTGTCAGCGTCCAGGCCAGGTCGGGCTGGCGGAAGATCTCGCCTGGCCGGTACGCGCTGCCGTCGGGTTTGAAAAATGCCGCGCGGGCACCGCTGTCGCGCGCCATCGCGCTGGCCTGGTCTGCGGTCGCCTTGGCCTCGTCGTCGCTGAGCGCAACGCCCTGCCTAGCCAGATCTATCGCAGGCTGAACGACAGCTGACCAGGGCAGACGGCCAAATCGATCGTGTGCGGCCCATAAGCCCGCCACCGTTCCGGGAACGGCGACGCCCTTGAACGACCAATTCTTCCCCCAGTCCAGCTTGCCCTGGCTATCGAGCAGCAGCCCCGGGGTCAGGGCATGTGGCGCAATCCCGTAATAGTCGATCGCAACAGTGACGGCCGGACGGTCGGCCCGCGCTGCCATATGCACCAGCATGACACCACCACCGCCGAGATTCCCCGCACGCGGCAACGTTACGGCCTCCGCAAAACCGACCGCGACAGACGCATCGACGGCATTGCCGCCGCGCCGCAGGATTTCGACGCCGACGCGCGTGGCAGTCTCGTTTTGACTCACCACCATTCCGGCCCTTCCGATAACGGGATGATGAATCTGATCGTAACCGACGATATCCCCGCCGCTTGGACCGGAGCGTTCCGTAACGGGCGCAACAACGGATTGACCCAGCGCCGAGAGCGGCAGCAGCGTCGCGCTCGCGGTGACCAGATACCACGCGGAGATCACGCGTCGTCGACGAATTCCCACCATCACCTCACAATCCCCCCGCAGCTACTGACATTGGCCCTTTCAATCGCGTTGCGGCGCAGGACGCCGCAAACGGAAGAGGTCGTACCCCACTCGGGCATCTGGTTGCCCATCGCCTTCATCCCGATAGCACCTCAGCTTTTCGCGCATCGTGCGGATCGAAATTCCGAGCATAGCAGCGGCGCGGGTACGGTTGAAGTGAAGATGGCGCAGGGTCGCTAGGATCAGGCTGCGCTCAACGTCAGCTAACGTGCCGCCCACGAGATTCGAGATCAGGCCATAGGTGCTCACGGACAGATGTACGCCCCGGTCGAGCGCGAGATGGCAGATGATGTGATCCACCAACCACTCTTCGCTCGCCGTTTCGATCGTCACCATCCCGAGCTTGCGTCCATCGATAGCGAAGACGAAAACTCCCCGCTTCGGATCAAGCGTGACAACGCCGTGCCGGCCGATCAGGAGACGCGGCTCAGGGTCGACTATCACGCGGAAGTGCGGGGCGGCTTCGGGTGCAGCTTCATTGTGATAGATCACACGGAGATCCTTGCAGACCGCCTCCAGCCGGGCCCTCGCGATGGTGGTGAATTTAACGGTCTCGTGCGGTCGACCCATGAGGTCGTCGCCCGGTCCCGGATCTGATCCGCAGCGCTTCCCGAACACAACCCTCGCCGGCGGAACCGCCCCGGCAGAAGTTGAAGAGCCCGGCCAATCATCAGCCGAACTCTGATCCGGTTTGAGCCTGCGCCGGCCGAACACAGACGGCAGTTGATTCATATGGGACCCCAACACCGGACCCGGGCGAAGCCGCGACCTTCGGTTCTGACGCCTGTGAGGGCAATGATCACGTTGGGCCTGCCGTTCGAGTTCAGCGCAAGTCCGACGGCCCTGGAGGGATCCATCACGACGAACCAGGCGGCGGCCTCCAACCACACCGCCCGGATGGGTTGCCCACTCTGGGGCCACGGGATGGGTCGGACGGCTTCAGCCGTGACGTCATTGTTCGCACCGATTGAACGTCGTTCGTCGACAGACTGGACCGGCTCTCGATGGCTTCATCGTCAGCGCTCGGTCAAGGGAGCCGCAGGCGTACCTCGCGCCCACCAACCGATGATCAGACCAATCATCAGTGCGATGAAGACGCCCGCGGCGAGAGATATCTTACCCGCAAACAGAAAGCCCATAATCGCTCCCGACAAAGCGCCAACAAAACAAGCAACTAATCCTTCGGGATGCCCCTCTTCCGGACGATCCACTTCAGCGTCATCCAATTGCGGCCGTGGTATCACTCGGGACTCATGGGATACATCGAACTCAGAGTACTTTGTCATCAACAGACCTTACCTAAATCTTGCTCGACGTCAGCGCATCTGTGCCCGCAGCAACTCGCCGCCTTTCTGCTGCCGTTCCGCTGTCGCTTCACCAACACGACGTCAGACACCAACTCAGATTCGAAACGTGTCGTCGTGAACGCTATCGCGTTACACAACGCGCAACACTCCCAATCGGGAGGGACGCCGACTGCGACGTCGCTGCGACAAAAACTATTTGAGCACTACGCGAGATCAACATGGTCACGCGACGACCTGACCGCTTGACCGAGCAACCAGCCATTGCTGCGCTCAAGAAAAAACCTCCAGCAGGACATCGCTGGAGGTTCTTGGAGGTTTGCTCGACAGGTCTCCGTTCTTGTGAACTGGCGGAGATCCGACTGCGAGCCACTACGCCGGCCGCGGCTCGCTCCGAAAACGTCCTTCATCGGCTCGCGCCTCAGGACCTCCATTGCGCAAGCGCAACCACATTTGCCGGAAGCTGCTTGATTGAGTGCAATTCCTTGAACTGTCGCGCCATCTCGGCGTAGCCCTGCGCAATACGCTGCTCATCGAGCCCCACCCCGTGCTCGTCGGTCAGCAGCTTCGGGATTGCCTCGACCAGGGCAGCGATCTGCTCGGCGGACGCATCGGATAGCGACCCGACGCTCGCCAGCATTGACGATAGCCCGTTCCGATGGCCCCGGTGAAAGACCGGTCGCAGCAGTTCCATGTGCCGTTGTACGAGCAAGTCGATTAGCTTCGCGAACTTTTCGCTTTTGTCCATGTCCCTATGCATCGCGTCCCGCTCTCAATGTAAGTTCTGCTGCGATCTAGAGACACCCCACGCTCGCAGGCCAAATGGCTACTATCGTGGCTAGATAAAGTGGCGACCGCAGTCATCTCTAAGAAACGGAATGCCGGTCGCGACGCCTCGGGGCTGCGTCTTAGTCAAGCGGCCGCGACCGGCAGGTCTTCGAGCATGGGAGACACTCGTCAACCGCGCTCACCCTAGCCAATCCGGTAGCGTGCGAACCTCCCAATTGGGAGCATGAAGTGCAACTTCTCACGCCAGACGGCACGCCACGATTCTTCATCCTGGCTACCGCCGCGAGCAGCACTGCAAATTCCAGAGAATACCATGAAACGCCTCTCCGTTCGGGCCGGTCCGCGCCGCCGAAACCTATGCCGCCTTAAATGAACGGCAGAACGTCTGCCACCCATTCGATCAAGGACCCACACGAAGCGCAGACTGCAAACCGGCCAAGCAAGACACATAACTCGGCCTGCTTCTTTGTCTGCGTTTTCTGGAAAATGACCTTGATCCGCTGCCGCGCGTGTTCGTATGTGATGCCGATTCTGGCCGCAGCGTCCGAAAGGCTACCGCCGCGCACAATTGAAATGCAGAGGCGCATCTCAGCGGGAGTCAACCTATAGAGCGATCGAAGCGCACCGTAATCTGCATCGGCTTTGCGAACGCGCAAATCCCTCATGATCACCAGGACATTCGCATCTCCGCCCCTAAGTTCGCTGGCGGTGGTCGACGGAATGCGTCTCAGCGAAATAAGCCAGTGGTGCTCGCCATCGATATGTCCGTGCTGATGGCTTTGCGCTATCGCCGCCGCTGAAGCGGCCGAGCGAGCGATTTCGTCAGATAGCCGGACACAAGAAAACGAGACCCGCCCTTGGCGAAGCCGTAAAATCCCGTCGTTAGAGAAGATATCCATAGCGGTCTTATTGGCATCGACCAGGCGCATCCGAGTGTCGACAATCAATGCTGGCCCTTCATCGCGATTCACTAAGGCGGTCACCAGGGTGGTCAACCGGTTGAGTTCCTGCGGACCAACCGAAACATTAACCAGTTGTTCGACTAGCCCGTCTCCGATCGCCACGCCTGCATCGTTCATCGATAACGTCTGCCTCATATCGCCGGCCGCGTTCACAGCGGTGGCGTCAGTGGATTCTCACATACGACTAAACCGATAACTGATTACACCGACGATATCGGTCCCTTGGTACTCTTGGCTTGCGCCGGCGCGCCCTCTGGACGCGTTTTGTCACAGGCGCGCGGCACACCGGAATCCGTAATGGTACCGAGATCAGCTGATGCCCTTTCCTCGCGTCGCCACGCGATGGACTCGCAGAAACGGGATCTGTGCAACGGCGCTATGACCTAAGGCTTCTGGGCCGGCCCATCGGCCATTAACGGTTACGAAGTCGCGCTTAGAACCCCCTTGGTCAAAGGCGACGGCTGCACGCGGCGGCTCAGGGATCCGGTTAGGCAAGAAGTGGCGACAACGTGCGCCCACTGGGATACCGCAGGCTAATGCGCAGCACATCCTGGCCAGTAACCGCAGCATCCGGAAGAATCCAGTTGCAATCGTTAACGAGATTGCATCCCGCTCGATAGCGAGATCAGCCTGTCGCCCTCCTAGAACTTGTCCGATCCGTTACCCTGATATCGATGGCTCAACCCACTACACGCAAAAGCCAAACCGCGGCGTTGGTTTCATCCGGGAGATAGCGTACAAAACTAGTTCCGTTGCCCTTTGGAAAAGCCAATATCACGGCGACTCGTGTAATCGGGATCGATTCAACGAGGCTGTGTAAACCAGGCCGCGGCGGCGCGCTCCTGGTGAGACGATGCGCATCTTGAACAGCAAGTTGGTTTACTGGTTTGAAGCGATACCTCCTCAGCACGCCATTCCTCCAATGGGTCTGCGTCAATCTCTTGATCGTCGGGCTCGTTACGTCGATCTCAATCAATAGATTGCGAGACGATTTCGCGAACGAAGCGCACTCCGTAACAATGCACCTCACGAGTCGATTTGCGCAGCACGTCTCAAATCTGCACGCCTTGGAGGCCGTCTTAAAATTGCCCGACGGCAACACCGACCCATCATTCACGCAGATCGCTAGTGCCATCATGGCAGCGATTCCCAGGATCGATAGGATCCAGCTTTACCAGTCCGACTATGGCAGAGCGGGAGCTCTCTCGGAACGGATCAGCATTCCCTCCAAGACCGACAGGCTCAAGACCGAGTCCGACTATGCGTCAGTGCTCAGCCTCATGTCGAAACAGCCCGAGGACACGCCAAAGGTCTACTCTCTTCCGGCCATACCCGATCATTATGTGTTGGCGGTACAGATCGAAAATGAGAACGTTCCTTCTGCGATTCTGCTGACCATCGACGCTCAGCAACTCGTGCGATTCGTCAACGGGCCAGAAAAACTTGAGTTCAATTTAAGAATTGGAGACGAGACAGTCTATGCGCGCCCTCCTCACGATCACGGTTTCATCTCAAGGTATCTGCCCTGGCTCACGGCGGACCTCAATCCTGAACGCATGGGGCACGATCTTAAGATCCGCATCAATAAACACGTCGAACTTGATGACGTCTTGAACTGGCGCGAGATAGCTCTTCTCTCAATCGTCTCACTAGCAGCACTGATTGCGCTTCATTTTGCTATGCGTCAGCGGGCGATTTCCGCCAGCCTCTATAAATCGGAACTGTCCGCACGACGACAAGTGGAACTGCTGCAACACGAGAATCGCCTAGTCCAAGCATCCCGCATCAATGCCGTTGGCGAGCTCGCGTCGGGGATCGCGCACGAGCTCACACAGCCGTTGACCGCATTGCTTAGCCAGAGCGAGGCTGGCCTGGCAGCGTTGGGTCGAACAGAGGATCTCGACCAGGATCTCGTAAGACATGTCTTAACCGCAAATGCGCGCGAGGCGCGGCGGGCCGGGCGAATTCTCAATCGAATGCGCGAATACATCGTTGGCAAGGATACTGACCTCAAGCCGCACGAACTCAATCCAATTGTACTCAATATGATTCAACTTGTGGAGCATCAACTGAAAGACTGCAACATTGACCTTTTCGTCGAGCTTGCCTCACCATCACCCAGATCGGTCGTGGGGGCCATCGAGCTCGAACAGGTCATCCATAACGTCCTCAGAAACTCGATCGATGCACTGACAGACGACCTTTACGGCAATCGAAAGATCCATGTCCGGACATTCAGTCAGAACGACAAAAGTATCATCGAGATCGCAGACAATGGCCCGGGTTTGTCCGAGGATGTTCTCAGAAATCTGTTTCGGGCATTTTTCACCACCAAAGAGAACGGCATGGGATTGGGGCTCTCTCTCTGTGCGAAGCTGCTTGAACGCTCCAAAGGATCCATCACCGCTAGCAACAACAGCGGCGCAACCTTCCGGATCCAGTTGCCCAACGAAGGATCAGGGGCATGATCTCGCGATACCCGGTCTATCTCATCGACGATGATGATGCGGTGAGAGAGGGTCTTTCACTGCTGTTCCGCGCGCACCAAATGACCGCTGTGACCTTCGCTGACCCGCAATCTTTTCTGGCGCAAGTCAACCCCAGCAGGCCAGGCTTCCTCCTGGTCGATCTGAAAATGCCGCAGGTCAGTGGAATGGATCTCCATCAGCGCCTGCTGGAGCGCGGAATCAATTGGCCATTGGCGATCATCACCGGTCATGGCGACGTTGCGGCCTGCCGCTCCGCATTTAAGTCCGGTGCTGCGGACTTCTTGACCAAACCGGTCCCAGCGGAAACGCTGTTCGCATCTATCTCCGCAATGGAGAGCCAGCTCGATGCGGCCGTCGAGCGCCAGGGCGCCGAAGCCTTGCTTTCAACCCTGACGCCTCGCGAGAGCGAGATTTTGGACATGATCTGCCTTGGCCTAGAAACCAAGGAAATCGCAAATGCCCTGAATATATCGCATCGGACTGTTGACTCGCACCGCGTCAACATATCCACCAAACTGGGTACCAGTTCGATCGCCGAACTCGTCCGCATGGTCCGGAGCACGTGACCGACAGTCGTCGGGCACAACTCTGCGCAGCGCATTCACCACTCCGCTCATAGCTCTATCCTCGCGATCATGCGATTGACCGGTCAATTCCACAGCCAGGCATGGCGATGGTCGAGACGTCCTGTTCAGGTCAGCCGATCGGCGAAACAAATCTGCAAATGCCTAGAATATCCGCGTGACGCGCGACCAGAAGATCGACCACATCTGACAAGTCTTCATATTACTGCGCGTACATCTTACTATTGCCCACGCCTATCCTCACCAAGACTTAATGCGTACCGTGTGTGCCTAAGCTCACCCGTCTTAGTGAACGCGCCTTTCTCAACCAGGTCCTGCAGGTCGCGTGTGGCAGTGGCGCGTGAAGTATCGGCGATTTTGATGTAATTGTTTGCCGACAGGCCGCCTTTGAATCCGTCCATACCTTCCTTGAACATGCGGGTGATGACCTTGTTCTGGCGCTCGTTGAGCTGGCCTTTGAAGGTCTCACAGAATCTCGCTTTGGCGACGAAGAAGTCGACGCGCTCGATGGTGTTTCGCTGAGCTTCGAGGATAGTGTTGGCGAAATACGTCAGCCAGGCTGTGATTTCGAGCTCCTTATTGTTGCGTTCAAGCGCTGCGTAATAGTCCTTGCGTTTACGTTCGATGGTGTAAGCAAGCGCGATGAGGCTGGGCTGGTTCAGATTTTGCGCGAGCGATTTCTCGGCGAGCGCGCGTCCGATACGGCCGTTGCCGTCTTCAAATGGGTGGATACACAAGAAGTGGAGATGCGCGATGCCAGCGCGCGTGAGCGCGGGCAGCGGCGTCTGGCCGTTCGGCGCGGTGTCGTTGAACCAGGTGATGAAGCGGATCATCTCATCCGTCATACGCTTGGATGGCGGCGCTTCGAAATGCACCATGCGCTTGTAGTCAGGGCCGGAGACGACCTGCATCGGGTCTTCGTGCGTACGATAGCCTCCAATGACCCTGATTTTTTTGTCGTCCGCGAGCAGCATCTTGTGCCAGGCGAACATGGTTGCGTCGTTGAGCGTATTAGCGAAGTTGCGATAGAGATCGACTATCATCTCAGAGATGCCGCGCTCCGCCGGATCGATGTTCGGCGTTTGTGGACCCAGGCCGAGTTGATGGCGCAGCGATGCCTGAACGCTGTCACGATTCAGGATCTCGCCTTCAATCTTGGAGGTCTTAACCGCCTCTTCGCTGATGAGCTCAATTTTTAGGACCTCCCGATCGCCCGCGCCGATATGCTTGCAGGCGCCCACGAACTCACCGGATTGGACCAGAAATGACTGCTCCAGCGGAGCCAAAGCCTTTGATTCATATAAGAAATTCGGCCAGTCAGGCTGTTCCCAGCTCCACTTCATGAGGTATAGAACTCCTTTCTATAGCTCAAAATATGATATTTTATTGAGTTATAGAAACAAATTCAATAACTCATGGGGCCTGGCTCATTGCCGCTGGGTTAGTCGGTTTACGAGCCCACCAGCTCTATCTCCTTCATAGTGTCCCGTCTTCTTCCCGCTTTGGGAAATCGGCGATCGGAGTTTGGCAGGCACAAGTATGCGTGGCGCCTTCACCACTCCGCTCACAGCCCCAATCCTCGCGACCGTGCGAATGACCAGTCGACCCCGCCGCCTGGCGTGGCGATGCCCGAGATGTGCTGCCCGATGCGCTTGTCGAGGACGGGCTGCCACGGCACCATGCTGAAGCCAAGGCCGCCGTCTCCACTAAGGCTCTCGATCATCGCAAACCGGCCGGCGGACAGTTGAGTTGAGCCGACAAGCTGCCCGCTGATGCCGTTACCGGGAACCGCGGGCCGCCATTGTAATCCGCGCTCAGTGGCCAGCGCCTTGCCGGATCGTTCGATGTCGACGGTCTCGAGGCGCTGGAGCAGGTCCCTGGGTGCTCGGATATTGCCGGTGCCAATGTCGGTGGCATGGCCCATGTTGACCAGCGCCTGCTTGCGCTGCTCCAGTGCCACCCTCACCTCCTGGCCGAACCCTTCGCCAGCGAGTGCGGTGCGCTGGCGGGAGACCAGTTCGCGGTCGAGCCAGGTCGCGCCGTCATGGCCGATCTGCTGGTTGAGGCCGGTTGGAGACAGCACACTGATCCGGACGTTGGCGCGATCCCGCGCCAGATCGTAGGCCTGACCACGCTCCGGGAGATCGGCAGGAACACGCCAGTGATCCGCGTCGATCCGCTCCGCATGGCCGGCCCGGCGCAGCGCCTCCAGCCGGCGGACATGGGAGCGGACAAAGGCCTCCGGATCCCCCCCGATACGGTCGATGGTCACGCGTGCCCGCTCCAAATGCTCGGACGGGCGATAGACGCCCCCTTGGCCTGCGACCTCCACGATATTGCGGTCGGTGGCACGTGGCCCAGGAGGGGCGGAGCCGGCTGCGACGATCACGCCCCGACCGACGTCCTCGGCCCGGGTGGCATCCATCTCGATGTGATGCACGCGGCCGTCCACCCCGTCGATCACCAGGCGGACCCGCTCGCCCATCTCGTCCCCGCCGAGCCCCTTGTCGAGCACCCGGCCGACGATGCGCTCGGTCGTGGTCTCGCGGTGCACGACGTAGCTTGCGGGAGGCCGATCCCGGACCAGGTCCTCGCGTTCCAGCGCCCGGTGCATGGCCTTGATGATGTCGCCGCGCTCGCCAAGCTCTCGCAGGGTTGGCTCGGCCTTCGATGACACGATCCATTGACCAGCTTCGACTTCGGTCGCCAGCCCCATGCGTTGCAGCTTGTGGGCCCGCTCGATCAGCAGTGCTTGGTTCTGGCGGAGCGTATCGCGCATGTCCAGGTCGGGGCGCAGGTCGGTAAACTCCCTGCCCTGTTGCTCGGCAACCAACATCCGGTCGAGCCGGGTGAAGCGATCGGCATCCACCTCCCGCTCAAGCTGCTTTGCCACCTCCAGCTCGCTCTGCCGGCCCAGTTCCCGGGTCACGGTCTCGCTGGCCCGTGCGCGGACGCCATGGGCGATGTAATCGCCGGCAATGTTGAGGGTCTTGCCGTCCTCGGTGACGCCGCGAACGACGATGTGGCTATGGGGGTGGCCGGTGTTGTGATGATCGACCGCGATCCAGTCGAGCTTCGTCCCGAGGTCGGCTTCCATCTGCTTCATCAGATCGCGGGTGGTCTGGCGCGGGTCGGCCAAGTCCCCGCCGTCCTCGGCTGAGACGATGAAGCGGAACTGGTGTCGGTCCTCGCGGCCCCGCTCCAGGAAGGCGCGGCCGTCCTCCACATCGCGCCCGGCCGAATAGACCTGGCCCTTCTCGCCATCCCTGGTCACGCCGTCCCGTTCGAGATAGCGCAGATGCGCATCCACCGCCTTGGCGCCGGCAAACTGCCGCCCGCGGACGGCGCCGCGCTGCGGGTTCAGCTTGACCACACGCGCCTTCACGGCCACCCGCCGTGAGCGGGTGCGTCCGCCGCTTCCGTCCCGGCTCCACGCACTCCGATCCTTCAACGTCAGCGCCGCTGCAGCGCCCCTGCCCCGCGCATTGAACCGGCCGCCGCCCTTCCCGGTGTCGCCAAGTCGGCTCGGATTGCCGCCTGCTCGCCGGATCGCCTGATGGACCTCACCGATGAAGCTGATCGGGCGTCCACGCGCACCGCCGATCCGGCGCGCGGTTGTCCGCCC
>NZ_JYMU01000098.1:0-201339 GCF_000938235.1 Bradyrhizobium sp. LTSPM299 | reverse complement strand
GACCCGTACCGTGGAAAGCCGGGCCGTGAGAGTAGAGGCGGGCCGCGACAATGCCGAACGGTTGGCCCTGATGGTACCGGGACGCAGCGAACCGGTTGCGCCGACGCATTGGAGTTTTGGGCAGTTGTGTAGCCTTGTCGGCGCGCCGACATCTTATATGCGTCAGCTTCCCGCGCCACTTACCGCGATAAACCTGCAACACGGCTTGCTGTCACACCGTGGTGAGTTGGTGAAGACGTTGGAGGCTGATGACGGCCGCATTGAGCTTCGTGCCGTGACCGGGCCGGACTATGGCCGCATCTGGGATCATGAACTTGTCACCGCCGTGATGAAGATCGCGGGTAACGGCAACGGGGATACAAGATGGAAGGTGCCCGGGGTGCTGGATTGGGCGACCATGACCCACAACCCGTTCGTGGACATCACCAAGGACACGACGACACTCTACGCGAGCGATCGGGATGTGTTCCTGTTTTTGGAGAGGCACGTAGGACGTATGAGAGCCACCTAGCTCGAGCTCAGTGGATGACCGAACACGGGTACAAACTTCTGTTGCGGCAAGGCACTTACCTTTAGATCGGCTCACGCCATGGTGGGGGATCCCTTCGCTGCAAGGGTACAAGGGTTCGACGGTTGTTATGTCATTCGTAAGTCAACATCTCGCGTGCGCGAGTCAAGCGAGGACACGGGGAGGGGATAGGCCAGCAGGTCCAAGAGCAGGGTCGTCAAGGTCGCGGCTTCAGACGCGCCCAGCCTGTCGAGGATATCCTGCTGAATAGACATGCCGAGCTCGCCGATGTCGTCGAAGCGCGCCGCGCCCCTGCGCGAGAGAAATACCAGGACCTTGCGCCGATCGAGTGGATCGGGACCGCGATAGACCTCGGCGGAGGCGACCATTCTGTCGATGATCTTTGTAAGTGTCGGACCGTCGACAAAGAGACGCGTCGCCAGATCGCCCATCGGAAGACCGTTCCGCTCCGCCAGCGCTTCGAGCACGCGATACTGATGGAGAGACACACCTCTGGGCTTCAGCTGCGCTTCCAGCGCCTGCTCCAGCCGACGATTCACTCCCCGGATGAGGTCGGATAGGTCCACTTGCGGTTCCCTGACTAGATTAGTTGATATTTCAACATTTGATTTCGACTATAAATTGGAACGGGTGGAAAGCAAATCCGTTTGCCGCTGCTCAATGAATAGGCTGACTGAACGACCAGCGCCGGAAAGAAGGGCAGCCAATTTGCCAGATTGATCGCTTCCGCCGCAAAACTGGCTTCGCCGGGGGCGAGATCGCAGTTGGCACGATTCGTGAGTGGTATGTCCGTGGAAGTACGGAGAGACCGCTTTTGCGTAGCGTTCGGGTATGTCTGCTCATCCCACAAAGCGGCGCAGCGGGGCTGTGGGCACCGTCAGCCGAGGCCTGTGGGCGCTTGGCTGTCGATGAAATCAACCGGATGTCGGGCATCCTGCGCCGTCCGGTCGAGTTGCGCATCATCAACGCCGGTGAGAGCGGCGCGAGCGCAGGCCAGGCCGCGCGCGACGCAATCGAAATTCATGGCGCGCACGGTATTGTCGGGATGTTGCCCAGTTTTTCCCGGGACTCCGTGGCGAGTGCAGCCCATGGTCGCGTCCCCTTCATATACACGCCGCAGTTCGAGGGGCTGTCGTCGACGTTCGACGTCATGACGACTGGTGAGACCGCCGATGAGCTTCTCGCGCCGGCGATTCAGTGGCTTTCGGAGTCAAAACACGCGCAACGCTATTTCCTCTGCGGAAATGATTACATATGGCCGCGCTCGTCGCTCAAGATTGCGCGCGCGCTGATCGCTCGCTTCGGGGGAACGGTGACGGGAGAGCATTATCTGCCCGTCGGCTCGCATGACTTCGACGAGATCCTGGACCGGATCAAGGCCACGCGTTCGGACGTGCTTGTACCGCTTTTCCTGGGGTTGGATTGCATCGCCTTCAATCGGGCGTTCTGCGCAGCGGACCTGAGTTCGCGCGTGCTGCGGTTTTCCACCGCGATCGACGAGACCGTCGTTTATGGGCTCGAGACGGACGAGACCGAAAACCTCTATGCAGCTTCGAGCTATTTCTCGTCGATTCGGTCCCGCAACAACGGCGCATTCCTGGAGCGTTACCACACGGCGTTTGGCGATAGTCCGCCCCCGGCCAATGCCTACGGGGAGTCCTGCTACGAGGGCATTTATTCGCTCGCGGCCCTGATCGAGCAGGCGGGCAGTCTCGATGCGTTGGAACTGACCCGCTTTTACGGGCGAAGCATCCAGCAACGCACGGCGCGCGGCGATGATGCGCGACCGGTGGTAGGGGGGCGGCATCCGATCTATCTCGCCCGGCTCGACGGATACGACTTCTCCATTGTCGCGCGTCGATAAAACGCTTGCAATTTCAACTATTGTATTTTTAATAGTTGCCAGATCAAGAACCATTGGGGGTTTTCATGACTTTCTCCCGCCGTCGCTTCCTGCAGCACTCGGCCATTGCAACGACGGCGTTGATTGCGGCACCCGCGGTCTTCCGGTCCGGAGCGCTGGGCGCCGAAAACCCGATCGTCGTCGGCAGCCTACACGACCAGTCCGGTCCTATCGCAGCCTCCGGTACGCCGATGGTCTACGCTTTGCAGCTCGCGGTGGACGAGATCAATGCGGGTGGCGGACTGATCGGCCGGCCGCTGAAGGTGATCCACTACGACACCCAGTCGAATATCCAGATGTATTCGCAATTCGCCCAGCAGCTCGCGGTGAAGGACAAGGTCGACGTGGTTCACGGCGGCATCACCTCGGCCTCACGCGAGGCGGTGCGCCCGACCTTCGATCGCTTCAAGGTGCTGTACTTCTATAACGTGCTCTATGAAGGCGGCGTCTGCGATCGCAACACTTTCTGCACCGGGACGACGCCCGCACAAACCGTGGAAAAGCTGGTGCCGGCCGCGATGAAGAAGGCAGGCAAGAAGGCCTACATCATTGCTGCCGACTACAATTACGGTCAGATCACCGCGAAGTGGATGACCAAATACGTCAAGGACAATGGCGGCGAGGTGCTGTCGACCGACTTCTTCCCGCTCGACGTCACCAACTTCGGCCCGACG
The DNA here is from genome assembly GCF_000938235.1 of Bradyrhizobium sp. LTSPM299. Lineage (NCBI taxonomy): Bacteria > Pseudomonadati > Pseudomonadota > Alphaproteobacteria > Hyphomicrobiales > Nitrobacteraceae > Bradyrhizobium > Bradyrhizobium sp. LTSPM299. Next base: position 198,233 of record NZ_JYMU01000098.1, on the reverse strand, counting down.
ATCTCGAAGATCCAGGCCGCGAAGCCCGACCTCATTCTCTCGGCGCTGGTCGGTGGCAACCACACCGCGTTCTACCGGCAGTGGACGTCGGCTGGCATGAAGGGAAAGATCCCGATCGCATCGACCACATTTGGTCTTGTCAACGAGCCGACCACGCTTGACGCGGCCGAGAGCGATTCCATTCTCGGCGCCTACGGCTATTTCGAGGAGTTGACGACGCCGGCCTCAAAGAGCTTCGTCGAGAAGATCAAGAAAGCACATTCCGACACGCCCTATATCAGCGAGCTCGCCGCCTGTACCTATGAAGGCGTCATGCTCTGGGCGGGCGGTGTGCGCAAGGCCGGCAGCATCGACCGCATGAAGGTGATTGCGGCGTTGGAGGACTCCATCTCGTTCGACGGACCAAGTGGCAAGGTCACACTCGACAAGGCGACCCATCACACGATCCGTAACGCGTTCCTCGCAGACGTGAAGGACCGCAAATGGTCGGTGCTGGAGAGCTTCCCCGACGTCAAGCCGGCCGATACGGCGAGCGTCTGCGATCTCGTCAAGAACCCGAACGACACCAAGCAGTACATTATCAGTCTCTGACGCCTTTGGCCCCGCGGTCGACGGGGCCAAAGCGTTGGACCGCCGGAAGGACCTTATGAATGGCGATCTACGTCATACTCGGGCTCGACGTTCTGAACGGAATTTCTTCGCTGTTTTTGCTGTGCCTGGGACTGGCGATCATCTTCGGCATGATGAAGATCATCAATCTCGCCCATGGCGAGTTCATCATGCTCGGCGCTTACGCGACCGTCATCTCGGCAAACGCCGGGGTGAACATCTGGATCGCGATGCTTGTCGTTGCGCCGCTATTTGTCGGCGTCGTCGGCCTCATCATCGAGCGTTGTCTCATCCGCTTTCTCTACGGACGCCTTGTTGATTCGATGCTGGCGACCTGGGGACTGAGCCTCGCGATCATCGGCATCATCACGACGATCTACGGTAACACCCAGCAAGGAGTGCCCACCCCCCTTGGCGGCTTCTCGATCGGGTCGTATCAGTCGAGCTACTACACGCTGTTCCTGGCCGGCATGGCGGCCGTCATGATGGCTCTGGTCTACGGCGTCATGCGCTACACCCGGTGGGGTCTGATCGCTCGCGCGACGATGCAGAACCCGGCGATGGCGGCGACCCTGGGTGTTAACCCGGCGCGGGTCTATATGAGCACCTTCGCGGTCGGCGCCGCGGTCACGGGTCTGGCAGGCGGCTTGCTGGCGCCGGTCTCAGGTATCACACCCGGGATGGGCGGCGCCTATGTCGCCAAGACCTTCATGACGGTGGTCGGCGGCGGCGCGGCGATCCTGTCGGGCACGATGTCGGCGGCGAGCCTGTTCGGCGCCGTCAATCAGATCGGCGCTTACTTCACGACGCCGGTTTATGGCGAGGTCCTCGTGTTCACGGCGGCGATCGTGCTGATCCGTCTGCTGCCGCAGGGCATCTCCGGTCGCTTCTTCAAGGGGACCCTATGATGTCGGCCCGCTTTCGTCTCGCGGCCCAGGGTGGAGCGGTCGTCGTTGCAATCCTTGCGATCGCGCTGATTCCCTCGGTGATCGAACTCTTCGCGTTGATGCAATTGACGCTGTTCGCCGCGATGTCGGTGTTGGCGCTCAGCCTTGCCTTCATCTGGGGATTTGGCGGCATCCTGTCGTTCGGGCAGACCGCGTTCTTCGGATTGGGCGGTTACGCCTACGCGATTGCCGCCATCAATTTCCAAGACTCGACGCCGGCCATCCTGCTCGCCATTGTCATTCCGCTGCTGTTTGCGGCGATCCTCGGCTATTTCATTTTCTTCGGCCGCATCTCCGACGTTTATCTCGGCGTGATCACGCTGACCGTCACCCTGATCCTGTTCAACTGCCTCAACTCGACGTCCGGCGACGGGTATCGGATCGGCACGGCGTTGCTCGGCGGATTCAACGGCATTCCGTCAGTGCCGACGTTCAACGTGCCGTTCTATCCGGGTGAGGTGTTGTCGCCCGAACAATCCTGGTGGGCGACGGCCGGAGCCTTGCTTGCGGTATTCCTGCTGTTGCGTGTTCTTCTGTCGCTGCCGGCCGGGCGCGTCATCGTGGCTGTGCGCGAGAACGAGGTGCGCGCTTCCCTGCTCGGTTATGACCCGCGCCTGGTCAAGCTGCTTACGTTCATCTTGGGCGGTGCGGTCGCGGGGCTTGCCGGTGCGCTCTACGTCAATTGGGGCGCGTTCGTCAGCCCGACCATATTCAGCCTGTCGCTCTCGGCCGAGATCATCATCTGGATCACCGTCGGCGGCCTTGGCACATTGCTCGGCCCGGTCGTCGGCTGCGTGCTGATCGAGTACATCGTCGCCTATATCGGTTCGCAGCAGGCGTTCAACTCCAATCTCGTTCTCGGCGCCGTCCTGATTGTATTCGTGCTGCTCCTGCCCAAGGGGCTGGTGCCGACGCTGCGTGATCTCCTGCTCAGGCTTGTGCCTGAACCGAAGCCGAAGGCACCTCGCGCGAACGAGCCGCTGCCATCATCGGCAGTGGCGCCGCACCCGGCTGGAGCGGAATAGCAATGGCCGACCTCGTACCCCTGCTCAAGGCCGAGCACCTCACAATGCGGTTTGGCGGCGTGGTCGCCAATGACGACATCACCTTCACATTGGAGGAGATGGAGCTGCGCTGCCTCATTGGCCCCAACGGCGCAGGCAAGAGCACCTTCTTCAAGATGCTCACGGGCCAGCTCATCCCGACCTCGGGCACGATAGCGTTTCGGGGGCAGCCAATAGCCGGCATGCTGTCGCACCAGATCGCCCGTATGGGGATCGGCATCAAGACCCAGGTGCCAAACGTCTTCAACGGCCTCTCGGTGCGCGAGAACATCTGGCTTGCGGTTCGCCGCAAGACGACACCGCGCGCACAGGCGCCAGCCGTCAATTCCGTTCTGGAGATGATCCGCCTGACCGATCACGCCGACCGCATCGTCGCGACATTGTCTCACGGTCAGCGGCAGTGGGTGGAGATCGGCATGGTGCTGGCCGCCGAGCCTGATTTGATCCTGCTGGATGAGCCGGCAGCCGGCATGACCGACGAGGAAACCTTTCATACCGCCGCGATCATCCGCGAGATCAACCGGATGCATGCCATCATCGTCGTCGAGCACGACATGGAGTTCATCAAGCAGATTGCCAAGAAGGTGACCGTGTTCCACCAGGGGCGGGTGCTGGTTGAAGATATCGTGGACAAGGTTCTGGCGGATCAACGGGTGCGCGACGTCTACCTCGGCAAGAAGGTGGCGGCATGAGTGCGCTCCTGGAGGTCCAAGACCTGCGATCCGGATATGGACGGATTCCAATCCTGTTTGGCATCGATATGACGGTGCAGGACGGTGAGTATCTCGGCATTCTCGGCCATAACGGCATGGGCAAGACCACAACCCTGCGTGCGTTGATGGGACATCTGCCGACGACCGGCGGCACGGTCATCTTCGCGGGCAAGACGATCACCCATTTGAAGCCGCATGAGCGATCCCGGCTCGGCATCGGCCTGGTGCCGCAGGGGAGGGAGATTTTCCCCGATTTGAGCGTCTACGACAACCTGCGTATGGGCCTCGCTGCAGCGCCAAGGGAAGACCGCGGTGTCATTGATACGGTGCTGCAAGACTTTCCGCGCCTGGTGAAACTGCTCGATCGGCGCGGCGGCGCCTTGTCGGGTGGCGAGCAGCAATTGCTCGCGTTGGCGCGCTGCCTCTGCACCAAGCCGCGGCTCATCCTGCTCGACGAGCCGACGGAGGGTATCCAGCCGTCGATCATCGAAGAGATCGCCGAGACGCTGCTCGCGTTGAAGAAGCGATGGAGCATGTCGCTGATCGTCGTCGAGCAGAATCTCGACTTCATCACCTCGCTGTCCGACCGGGTCCTCAACATCCAGAAGGGACGCATCACGGAAGAGCTTAACCGGGAAAGCCTGATGGCACGGGATCCGGCCATGAGTCCGAGTTAGGGCCAATTCCGGCGCAGTCGCGCCGGCCACTGCGATCGTTGATTTCTGTCTTCTCTGCCAGCTTGTCAGCACAAGAAAGGATGACTCATGTCTATCAAGCGCCCGAATGCCGAGGATGTTGCTGAGCTCGCGGCGAGTCTGCACATGAACATGTCGGTCGAGGAAGCCGGAGAATATCTCGCGTTGATGGGTGGCATGTTCGATGCCTATGACGTCGTCGACGAGCTGCCGAATCCGTTGCCGCCAGTCAGATATCCCCGCATGCCCGGCTCCAAGCCGGCTCCGAAGGACAACAAATACGGTGCCTGGGCCATTAAGACCGAAGTGAAGGGCGCCCCCAGCGGCAAACTTGCCGGCCGTACCGTCGTCCTGAAAGACAACGTCGCGCTTGCGGGCGTTCCCATGATGAACGGTTCGACGACGCTCGAGGGATTCATTCCCGCGGCCGACGCGACGATCGTGACACGGATTCTCGATGCCGGCGGCACCATCGTCGGCAAGGCCGTGTGCGAACATTTCTGCCTTTCGGGCGGCAGCCACACCTCCGATCCGGCTCCGGTTCATAACCCGTTGAGGATGGGCTATTCCGCCGGCGGCTCTTCCTCGGGCAGCGCGGCGCTGGTCGCGGCCGGCGAAGTCGACATGTCGATCGGCGGCGATCAGGGCGGCTCGATTCGCATCCCTGCGTCCTATTGCGGCATTTACGGCATGAAGGCGACGCACGGCCTCGTGCCCTATACCGGCGTGATGCCGATTGAATCGACGATCGACCACACCGGCCCGATGACGGCGAACGTCTCCGACAATGCGCTGCTGCTGGAGGTGCTGGCCGGTGCCGACGGGTTCGACCCGCGGCAGTATGCGCCGAAGGTCACGAGCTACACCGAGATGCTCGGGCGGGGCGTCAAGGGCTTGAAAATCGGTGTGCTCAAGGAAGGCTTTTCGGCACCAAACATGCAGGAGGGCGTCGTCGCGAAAGTGAAGGCCGGTGCCGAGCGCTTCGCCGGACTTGGCGCCAGCGTGTCGGATGTTTCGATTCCCGAGCATGCCCACGCGCTCGCCGCCTGGAATCCGATTACGCTGGAAGGCTTCCTGGTCCAGATGATGATCGGCAATGGCATGGGCTTCAACTGGAAGGGGCTCTACGATGTGGGCCTGCTGGACGCGCACTCCGCCTGGCGCAACCGCGCCGACGATTTGTCGGAGACCCTGAAGCTCTGCATGCTGGTCGGACAGTGGGGTGTCAGCCACTATCGCGGCCGCTATTACGCGAAGTCCCGCAACATCGCGATCGCTGCCAAGGCGGCCTATGACGCAATGTTCGGTTCGTACGACCTGCTCCTGATGCCGACCTTGCCCTGTGTCGCCACGCCAATCCCGGCGAAGGATGCGCCGCTGTCCGAAATTGTCCAGCGCGCCTTTGAGATGACCGCGACGACCAGCCCTTTCGATGTCACCGGCCACCCGGCCATGAGCTTGCCCTGCGGGCTCTCTGACGGTCTTCCGGTCGGCCTCATGCTAATCGCCAAGGATTACAACGAGGCGACCATCTATCGGGCGGCCAAGGCCTTTGAGGCCGATGGCGATTGGAGAAAGTTCTGATGATCACGATCACAGCCGTCATCAGGACGAAATCCGGACGTGAGGTCACGATGCGCGACGCGCTTCTCGACGTCGCGGCTCACGTCGCGGCCAAAGAGCCGGAGACAATCGGGTTCTTCATCTCGCAAAGCGAGGAAGATCCCTGCCTCTTCACGACCTATGAGCGCTTCGCCGATAAGGCCGCGATGGATCGCCATAACGAATCGGCGGCCGTCGCGACCTTCTTTGGCATCGCCAAACCGATCCTGGAGGGTGAGGTCACGCTTGTGACATCGAAGGAGGTGTTGGCGACGGTCCGTTAAGCCGGCGTCACCTCAATTGCGGGAGACCATCGTGACGTTACGGCTTCATGGCATCATCGGAAGATCCGACGACGCGGCCTATGCGCGCCGGCTCCATCATATCGAGCATCACGCTGGGATCGAACTGCTGTTCGTGCCGCCTTCGGATGTCGGCCGCAAGCGCTTTCGCCTGACGACCGACCGCGGAACCGATTGCGCGGTGAGCCTGGATCGCGACGAAGAGCTGGTCGATGGCGCGCTGCTGTTTCTTGCGCACGATCGGGCCATTATTGCCCGTTTCGGCGAGCAGGAGACATGGCGATTGAAACCCGCGGATCAGGCGGCGGCGCTCAAGCTCGGATGGAATGCCGGAAATCTGCATTGGCGGGTGCGCTTCGACGGCGACCGGCTCGTCGTGTTGCTGGATGGTCCGCTCGAGGCGTATCGCGCGCGTATCATGCCGATGCTTCAGGCAGGCGAAGTGGTGGAGAGCGATGCTGTTCGATAGATTGCAGGCGCTGGCACTGCTGCAACTCGGCGATAGCGCCTATCCGGCCGGCGGCTTCGCATTCTCCTGGGGGCTCGAAGGGCTCGCCGCGGACGGCATGCTGGCCAATCGCAATGAACTCGACCGTATCATCGCCGATCAACTGGCGCGGCGATGGGCCACCATGGACCGCGTCCTGCTGCGCAAGGCCTTTCACGCGGTGGGATGTGACGGGATTGCCGCGGTCGACCGCCTCGCCGAGGCAGGAACAGCATCGGCCGAGATGCGGGAAGGGTCGCGCCGCGCGGGCAAGGCACTGCTCGGGGTTTGGGTCAAACTCGATGGGCCGCTGTCGGTCGCTTACCGCAACCTGGTGTCATCGGACGCGCGGCTCGGTCATTTGCCGGTGGTACAGGCCATCGTTGGCCGGGATGCGAATTTCAACCTGGATGCAGCCGAACTGGTGTCGGGTTGGGCTCTGGTGACCGGTCTTGTCGGTGCGGCCGTGCGGCTCGGCATCGTCGGCCATATCGAAGCCCAGCGCAGCCAGTCAGCGGCGCGCGGCTTGCTTGCAGAGCTGCTCGCAGAGACGCCCCAGCCAGATGCGGTGCCCGCGAGCTTTACGCCGTTCATCGATATTGCGGTCTCGCGCGGACCGCTTCGGCACGTCCGCATGTTTACGACATAGAAGAGGTGACTTCGCCATGATGAATCTGTCGCCGACCGAAATGGACCGTCTCGTGATCTTCAACGCCGCGCAGATGGCGCGTCGCAACCGTTTGCTCGGGATCAGGCTGAGCCATCCCGAGGCGGTCGCCTACATCACCGACGAGGTGATGACGGGGGCGCGGCGTGACCTGCCTTACGCCGAAATCCGCGATATGGCGGGGCGATTGCTGACGACTGACGATGTCGAGCCCGGCGTCGCGCAGATGATCCCGATGCTCTACATCGAATGCATGTTCGCCGAAGGCACCAAGGTGATGGCGGTGTTCGAGCCAATCTCACCCAATGACACCGCCGCGGCCGACGACCTCGTGCCCGGGGAGATCATCGCAGGTGGCGAAGACATCGAGAGCTTTGCGGGCCTGCCGGCCATCACGATCGAGGTCATCAATACCGGCGACCGCGATGTCCAGGTCCGCAGCCACACCCATTTCTTTGAGGTCAATCGCGCCTTGCGTTTCGATCGCGCGGCTGCCTGGGGCATGAAGGTCGATCGGCCGGCCGGCGCCGGAGTGCGTTTCGAGCCGGGGGTCACCAAGTCGGTGCGTCTTGTTCCGATCTCGGGCGACCGCGTCGTGCTTGGGCAGGCCGGGCTGGTCAACGGTCCGCTGGATGCGCCGTCCGCGCGCGACGACGCGCTCAGGCAGGCCCGTGCGCTCGGCTATCAGGGAGCTTGACCGTGGCCATACTGAATCGTCGCGCCTACGGCGAACTCTACGGTCCGACCAAAGGCGATCTCGTGCGGCTGGCCGACACCAGCCTGCTCGCTGAGATCGAGCATGACTACGCCACTTACGGGCATGAGCTGCTGGTCGGCGCCGGAAAGAACCTGCGCGACGGCGAGGGCGTCAATGGTTATCGGACGTCATCGCACAAGATCCTCGATGTGGTGATCAAGAATGCCACGATCATCGACGCGGTCACCGGCATCGTGAAGGCCGATATCGGCATCCGTAACGGGCGCATCGTCGGCATCGGCAAGGCCGGCAATCCCGACGTGATGCCGGACGTTCATCCCGATATGGTCGTGGGTCACACCACCGCGCCGATCGCCGGCGGCCCCTTCATCGTCACGGCCGGTGCGATCGAGTCGCACGCCCACTTGATCTCGCCCGAGCAGTCCGATCATGCACTCGCCGGTGGAACAACAACATTGGTGGGGAACGGGTCGGGACCGGTCTTCGATGTCGGCAGCGGTGCTGCCACACCGTTTGCGCGCTTCCTTCAAGCGATCGAGTTCTCGCCGCTCAACTACGCGCTGTTTGGACGCGGCGGATCCAATCCTGAAGCCGTCGAGGAGGCCGTTGCCGCCGGCGGCATGTCCGTGAAGATTCACGAGGATTTTGGGGCTGCGCCGGCCGTGATTGACCGGAGCCTCGTGGCGGCCGATCGCAACGATTTTGCGGTCCACCTCCACACCGATTCGATCAATGAGTACGGCTTCTGCGAGGATACGATGGCCGCTGTCGACGGGCGCACCATCCACATGTATCACGTCGAGGGCGCCGGCGGCGGCCACGCGCCGGATCTGCTGAAGGTGGTGTCATGGGACAACGTCATTCCGTCGTCCACCAATCCGACCAATCCCTATACCTCCTATGGCATGGAGGAGGGGGTGCCGATGACGATGATCTGTCATCAGCTCAACTACAATGCACCCGAGGATGTGATGTTCGGCGAGGCGCGCGTGCGCGCCCAATCGATGGCTGCGGAAGACTTTCTCCACGACATGGGCGCCATCTCGATCTTCGGCACCGATACGCAAGGCATGGGGCGTCTCGCGGAGAACGTCGCCAAATGCTGGCAGCTTGCCAGCGTGATGAAGGACCGCATCGGCCGCCTGCCCGAGGAGAAAACGGCACGCGCGGACAATGAACGCATCAAGCGTTACGTCGCCAAGCTCACCGTCAACCCGGCCATCGCAGTCGGCATCGACCACATGGTTGGCTCGATCGAGGTCGGCAAGATGGCCGATCTCGTACTTTGGCCGCGCGCGTCTTTCGGCATCAAGCCCTACATGGTGATCAAGAACGGCTTTGTCGTCTGGGCCGCCATGGGCGACGGCAACGGCAGCCTTGGCCTGTCGGAGCCGATGATTCAGAAACGGATGTGGGGGGCACTCGGCGCCGCGCCGCAACGGCTGGGTGTCAACTTCGTCTCAAAACTCGCTATGGACGCCGATGTCGGGCGCAAGCATGGCCTGACGCGCGATCTCGTTCAAATCAAGAATGTACGGAAACTGCGGAAGACCGACATGGTGCGGAACGCGGCCATGCCGCACGTGGAGGTCGATCCGCAGACCTTCGAAGTTCGCGCCGATGGCAAGCTTCTGATGTGCCCCCCGGCAACGAAGGTGCCGCTTGCAAGGCGGTACATGCTCCGATGAACCGGATCGAACCAGAGAGCGTATCAGCCGAGGCGCGCATCGCAGCCGCGCGGGTCGGAATCGGCGGGCCGGTTGGTTCGGGCAAGACTGCGTTGGTCGAGCGCCTGATCCCGGCACTCCTGGAGCGCGGCATCGATATTGCCGTCATCACCAACGACCTTGTCACGGCCGAGGACGCCGAGCGGATCAGGCGCTCTGGGCTGATCGATCCTGCGCGCGTATCGGCGGTCGAGGCGGGCGCGTGCCCTCACACCGTCATTCGCGAGGATCCGACGCTCAACATTGAGGCGGCGGACGAGCTCGAGCGGCGCTTCCCGGGCGTCGAGCTCATTCTGCTTGAAAGCGGCGGCGATAACCTCGCTTCGACGTTTTCGCGCGATCTGACGGATTTTTGGATGTTCGTCATCGACGTGGCGGGGGGCGACGATATCCCGCGCAAGCGGGGCCCCGGGGTCATCCGTGCCGACCTCCTTGTCATCAACAAGGTCGACCTGGCCCCTCATGTCGGTGTGGACCTGGAGCGCATGCATCGGGAGGCATTGAATGTCCGCAGCGATCGTCCAGTGCTGCTCACCAATTGCCGCCGCGGCGAGGGAATCGATGCGATCATCGATCTTCTCGAGCGCGAGGTTCTGTTCAGAACGTGAGGCCTGTAGCGACAAGGGACGGTCTGCTGCTCGACCTGAGCTTTGTCCGTCGCGCCAATCGTACGGTCATTGACCGGCGCCTGTTCGCCTGGCCGTTTGTTCTGACACGCAGCTTCTATCTCGATCCGGATCGGCCGGGTTGCCTCAGCGTCATTGTGCAGACGGGAAGCGGGGCAGTTCACGGTGAGGATAGCCTCGCACAGCGTCTCGTGCTCGATCCCGGCACTGCTGTCTGCCTGACCAATCAAGGCGCGACATCCGTGCTTCGTGCGGACCCGGCTGCCTGCTCCACGGAGACAGTCAGCCTCTACGTCGCAGGCGGCGCCAGTCTGGAATATCTGCCTGAGCCGCGCATCCTGTTTCCGGATGCCGCGCTGTGCCAGTCCGTGGAACTCGATTGTGCGAACGAGGCCTGCACCTTGATCGTCGATGCATTCACGATGCACGATCCCGGCGGAGAAGCCCGCAGCTTCCGGGAGCTGGAATCGACGTATTGCCTGAGGAGATCGGGCAGCGAGCCTTTGATGATCGACCGGACACGCTTGTACCGTCCAGACCCCGACATCTTTTGCGGTCATCGGGCTTTCGGATCCGCGTTCCTGATGCTGACCCCTTCGCACGATCTGACGAATCTTCAGTCATCGCTGACAACTGTTCTGGGCCGGATCTCAGGGCTGTACGCTGCGGCAAGCGTGCTCCCGGGGTCCGCGGGGCTCGGTGTCCGCCTGGCGGCCTTAGACCTCTCGCGGATCCGGGCTGCGTTCGTAAGCATCCGCGCGACTTATCGTCGAGCATTGTTGAGCGTTGCCGAAATCCAGGAGGCGCGTCGACATCGAGAGTAGAGCCTTTTTGCCATCACGCTCTGGATGCCAAAGTCGCCACTGGGCCCCAAAAGAGCGACGCTGCGGGTCGAGAGCCAAAGGAAATACTTGCGATGAGTAATCGGCAATTGAAAACGCCTTGCGTGCCTAAGGGGGTCGGAATGCCGATTGGCCTAGGGGCAGTGGACCTAGCGTTCATTGCTTACTACCTCTTTCAAGTAGGTGACGAATTGATCAGGTATGAGAGAAGAAGCTCTAAAGGAAGGCCAGATCAATCGGATATCGAAGCTGATATTGGGCGCGAACGGGCGCATAAGAGCACCCCTCTCAGAAAGGTCCCGAGCCGTAAATGCATCGACGATTGACCCGCCGGCTCGGCTCTCGACAGAGGACCACGCAACCTCTGATAGTTATGTCTCGATCGAAAACTGCCGCGCGACGCCGGCGCGGTCGAACACCTGGTCAATCAGATGTCGGGAGCGATCTTCCCAACGCAAGGAAATGAACCGCTCGCCATCAACAATCCGGATTCCCGCGCGTGAGGGAGTTCCGCTTGAACTTCGCATGGGATCGCGCCTTAGCGTGACGGATCTGGCGGGGCATCAAGGCGCCGACTGCGTTGCTGTGGCGCCGGGGGCGCTGTCTCCCGTACGCGAACCACGCGCGCCAGAAACATGAGGTTGTTTCCAAAGATCGGGCAGTCCATCTGCGCCGATGACGAGGAAGCGATGCTAACACTCATCGAAGACACCAGTGCCGGGCCTCACGGGCTTCTGGTGCCGCCCTGCGATCCAACCATGTATCGCCTGCGCGGCGCCGGCTGCGCGCATGCGTCCTGCCACGACAATTTTCACCGTGCCCTTGCGCGCAAGGGAATCCGGCTGGGGCGGACTCCATCGTCGATTTGCCTGTTCCAGAACATCATCGTCGACGAGGCCGGTGCCGTCGCAATCGGGGTCAACACCAGCAAGGCGGGCGACCGATTGACGTTCCGTATTGATCGGGACCTGGTCCTGGTTATCTCCGCTTGTCCCAACGACGTCTTCAAACGCCCTCCGTTGCAGCCGACGGATCTGGAGATAACCATCGATACCGCGGAGGCTGGTTGAAAGACGCCGGCTTCGCGCCATCCTACGCTGGTATCGCTGTCTGCCTCCCAGACCTGGCTGGTAATCGTTCGAGCCGGTTCGCGCATCGACCTGACGGCGCGCGGTTCGGGGGTGGGGGCTGCGATCTTTTCGTGGTCTGTCACCGATCCCTACGAACAGCTCAGTGATGCCTACACGTTCATGGAGCTGCGGCACGCCCGGCCGTCGGTCGGCGATGACCTCTACTCAACGCTGCGGCGGCCCATACTTTCGCTGGAACGAGATGATGCGGGCCATGGCATCGATCTGCTCCGCCACGATTGCTGGTGGCCGCGGGACACGTGCCGGGATGCGCTTGCGAAGCAAGCAAAGACGAGCGAGGTCCCGTCGCCACTCAAACGCGACTGGCCCCATGCACTGAACGTCTTTGCTCGCACGCGGATCGGCGAAAGCGGAGATTTGATCGACGATCCCGTAATAACGCAGCAGGGCACCCGCATCGAACTACGCGCCAAGTTCGACGTGGTGTTTGCCGTGATGGCGGCCGGAACGGTTTCTACGCCGATTTCGTCAGCGAGCGGTAGTCGAGCTGGCGGTGAAACCAGTAGACGTATCCACCGACACTTTTCTGCGAAGCCACGCTCAGATAGGGTTGAAATAGCGGAATTCTCGGTGCCTGATCATATCCGAGTGCGACCATCCTCTTGACTGTTGCCTCATAGGCCGGCCGATCTCCGCTCGCGGCGAGCGAACGGGCCGTGTCGATAAGCTGATCGAGATCAGGGTTCTTGTAGCCCATTGTGTTGAAGACGGCATTTTGCCCGTGATAGGTGAAGAAGAAAAAATACTCGGGATAGTCGAGCCAGCCCGAGAAGAAATTGACCATGAACGGCATGGACTTTTTCAGCATCTCGCCCCGCCAGTTCGAACCTGGTATCTTTTCGATCGTCGTCCTGATGTTCAGCGCTGCCAGGCTTTCCTGTATGAGAACGGCGATCGGCTCGCTCAGGGTACCCTGACCCGCGTCGAGCGAGATCGTCGTTTCAAATCCGTCCGCCATCCCGGCCTCGGCAAGCAGGGCCCTGGCTTTTGCCATGTCCGTCCGATAGCTGGTCGGGCTCGGCCAAATGGTGTCGCTGGGCGTATTCGATCGGGCCCCGAACAGCGGTTTTGCCTCACCGAACATGACGGCATCCATGATCTTCTGGTACGGCGCCGCATAGGCGATCGCCTGCCGAACCTTGATGTTGTCGAATGGTGGCTTGGTGACGTTGAGTTCGATGCACCACATACCGTTCGAAATCGGTGTCGATTGCACCGCGATGCTGCCTTTTGCTTTCAATTCGGCAAAATCCTTCGCCGGCAGGTCAAACGAGATATCGACGTCGCCGCGTTCGACCAATGCCCTTCGATTTCCGGCCGAAGGCACGTTTCTCCAGATCACCCGTTTCAGCTTCGGCAGCGGGCCTGATCTCCAGTCTTCGTTCCGCAGATAAATGACCTCGGTGCCGGGAGTCCATTTATCCACCTTGAAGGCGCCGCTGCCCGCAGTATTGGCCTTGGTGAATTCGAGGCCCCAGGGATCTTTGTCAGCACTGTTCTTCTTCACCAGCGTCGAATTGTATATTGCGGGAACGACCACGGCGAGGTCCGGCAGCGTCAATGCATCAGGCCGGACGAAATCAACACGAAACTTGTGATCGTCGAGTGTCGAAAATTGCTCCGGCTTCAGCAGGCTTCCCGCCGCCATCTGGCTGGTTGGGAATCCGCCGACCGACACGGCCCGGTCGAACGACCATTTGACGTCGGCGGCTCTGACCGGTGTTCCGTCATGAAAAGTGGCGTCCCTGCGCAAATGGAAGGTGATACCCTTGGCATCCACCTCCCATCGTTCCGCGAGCTCTGGCACGATGGTGGTCTGATCGTAGGAGCGTGAGCCGTCGGCAAGCGTCTTGATGCCATAGCTGACCAGCCGGTCGTAGCAGTTCCACGAGACCTCGTATCCCGGCCGGTTCGCGCCGACGCCCTGCACGTCCAGATTGTTCGGGCCGCCCTCGGAGATCACGAGCAGCGTATCCTGCCTCGACTGCGCCAAGGCGTCCGAACCGTCGAGGAGCGCAGTGAGGCCCGCTATCGTGGTGGATGCCAGAAACTCTCTTCGATTCATCTGCTTCGCTCCGGTCCGTTGTCTTCGGGATGATCATTGTCGGCCGTTGCGCCGACAATGATCTAAACATGGGACAGCAATTCGATCGCGGCTTTGACCAGCACGCCATCCGCCTTCTGGAACTCGGGGAGAATCGAAAAGTGATTGGCGTCGGCGACGGGGAGGATCGCTCCAGCAGCGCCGTGCGCCTGGCGCAAGGCGAACAGCTTGAGCGAGTCATGGACGAGGGCCGGCAATTCGTCGTCTCCATAGGCGATCGTGAGCGGTTTTGCTGCCGGAACAAGCCGCAACGGTGACAGCGTCTCGAGCTCGGTCTCGCTCAGGTTGAGCGCATTGTTGAGGCCGGTTTCCCGTAGTGGGGCGAGGTCGTAGACCCCGGAGACGGCCAGTCCCGCGACCACGTCGGGGTGGCCGAGATGAAAGGCGGCCAACTGCGCTCCCGCCGACCAGCCCGCGATGACGAGGGGACCGCCGATCCCGTGCGCACGCTTGTGTGCGGCGAGCCAGTCGATCGCCCGGCCTATCTCGGCGACGATGTCTGCAAGACTGGCCTGCGGCGCCAGGGAATAGCCGGGTATCGCAACCGACCATCCGGCAGCGTTCGGGCCTTCCGCCACGCACGCAAACCCCTCGCGCGAATTGCGTTGCCAGTAACCGCCATGCAGAAAAACCAGACAGGGCGCGGACTTGTCTGCAGACGGATAGAGATCGATGGCGGTTCGTTCCGAAATGTTGGCGTAGGGCAGATCGAGTTTGGCGTTATGGGTGCTTCGATAGGCGGCAGAGTCGCGGTTGCGACGCTCGATCCAGCGCGGGCTATCGGCGACGGCCGCGTTGTTGTCATAGGCGGCGTCCCGTGCGGCCTGGTCGAGCGAGGACCAGCGTTGTCTCGGATCTTCAGGAAACAAAGACACTATTCTGTCATCTCTGTCATCTGCGCGCGCCGCTCGCGATGGCGGATGCAGACATCGCGCGCTTGCCAAGTGTTGACCGGCGCGATATTGGCGCCCGCCCAAATCCACATCTGCTGCAGCCCCGTCGAGCTCCGGTCCGCGTCCGGAATCGGCGCGATGCTGTGAATGTCGGTGTGAAGTTCAGAATCCGTCATGACTTCCCCCTATCGATGATACCCCGACTTCCGTCGAAAATATGCACGTACCACACCACTGATACTTCCTTACTCATTTGGAGACGACGAGCGCCGCCATATGTTGCGAAGCAAACGCCGCGCACGCTGACGCAGCACATCGCGGAGAAGAGTTATGCCGTCGAGCGAGGTGGTGTTTCCCGCGCGGCCGTTCTGCGGCAGACCCGACAACGCATGATCGAGATTGTGCGCGAAGTCGGTCGTCATTCGTTCGGCCATGTCTTGAACCAGTCTGGGGCGCGCGAACTGGGCCAGCGTGCCGCGAAGGCTGTAGCCGATCGAGAACCTAACCTCGGTAGCCGCGCCTTGCTTGATCGGCGTGAGACGATAGCGGATCTCGCCCTGGGTCGATGATCGGCTGCGCCGGTCGCTACCGGTCCCGACGATCCGCCCGGTCATCGTTGTCGGGTCGCGCTCGATGCGCGCTGGACCCTGGAACTTCGCTGAGATCGGGCCGAGCCTGACCTCGATCGCGCCATCGGCGTGCCCAGGCATGGCATTACGGCTCAGCGATGCGCCGGGAAGGCATGCTGCGACAGCAGGAATATTGCCGAAGAAGTCGAATACGGTTGCCGGTGGATGGGCCACGATGAAGTGCTGCTCGAACGTCGTCTCTGGCGTGAAATCCGGAATCGACATCGTCGCGTTGGGAACGGGCGCCGCTTCGGCGTTCGCTGACGCCGCCGCAATGATGCCACTCGAACTTGGTGTGCCATGGCCAGACCCTGCAGGACCCAGCGAGCTGCGGCCGGCGCCGACGATCGGGGCTACGCCGCGTGCACGACGCGCCTCGATCACGGCGCGAACCGCCCGAATGATCCCGACATAGCCGGTACAGCGGCAGAGATTTCCGCTCATGCCGGCACGAATGTCGCGTTCATCGGCCGTCGGCAGCCGCAGGACGAGATCGCGCGCAGAGATCAGCATGCCCGGCGTACAGTAGCCGCATTGCAGCGCATGTTCGCGCGTAAAGGCCCCGCGCAGCTCAACCATGATCTCGTCATCATCGAGCCCTTCGATGGTGGTGACCCGCGCGCCGTCGCAGGCGACCGCATAGGTGATGCACGACCGAGCCGGCATATCGTCGAGCAACAATGTGCAGGCGCCGCAGACGCCGTGTTCACAGCCGAGATGGGTGCCGGTGAGGTTCAGCCCGTCGCGCAGAAAGTCGGCCAGATGCGTGCGCGGCTCGACATCTGCGCTGATATCACGGGCGTTGACGGTCAGCGCGATCATGGTCAAGCCGCGGCCTCGCTGACGGCGCGGCGCAGCGCCGTGACGTGAATGTGCCGGTCGCCGGCGTTCGAAATTCCCGATTTTGCCAGGATCGCGTCGGCGACGCGGACATCGAACCGCCGTCCAAAGTCCGCGGTCACGCGTCCTCCGAACAAGGACGATGCGTCAGCCAACACGATCGGTGCCGCCTCGAGCGCTCCGATCACGGCGCGGGCCGTGGCTTGTTCTGGATCGATTAGAACGGCGCCGATCGCATGGGCGAATTCGCCGGTCTTGCGGCAGGCCTTGAAGTAGCCAAATCTGGCTGACGGCGTCATCGCCGGAATCCGTACCGTCTCGATGATCTCGCCCGGCCGCAGCGCGGACCGCAGCGCGCCGGTGATGAATTGCTCGATGCCAAGCTGCCGAACTCCCGACAGGCTGCGCAGAGAAACCCTGGCTCCGAGCGCCGACAGGGCCGACACCCAGTCGGCGGCGGGATCGGCGTGGCTGAGCGATCCGCCGATGGTTCCGCGATTGCGGACGGCCCGGTAGGCGATGGCGGCGGCCACCCGCTGCATCGCGCCGCGCGTCACATCGGGTACGCGCCCGTCTTCGATGTCGCCATGGGTGACGCATGCGCCGATCACGAGGTCGCCGCCCACGCATGCCGCCTGCTTGAGCTCGGCAAGGTTCGAAATGTCGATCATGACATCAGGCTCGACCAGCCGCAGATTGAGCATCGGGCCGAGCGATTGCCCGCCGGCGATGATCTTGATGCTGCGATCGGTCGGCGCGATCAGCGCCAATGCGCCGTTGACATCCCCGGGACGCTCATATGCAAAGGCCGCCGATTTCATGCCGCTGGCCTTTCGGCGTCGCGTGCCGCCAGAATGGCCTCGACTAGCCGCCGTGGCGAGATCGGCGAACGCAGCACTTCGACGCCGAGCGGCCGCAGCGCGTCATTCACCGCGTTGGCGATTGCGGCGGGCGGGGCGATCGCGCCGCCTTCGCCGATACCCTTGACGCCGAACCTGGTGTAGGGCGAGGGAGTTTCCATGTGATCGAGGTGCGGCTCGGGAACCTCGGTCGGCCCTGGCAACAGATAATCCGCAAGCGTAGTCGCAAGCGGCTGGCCTGCCTGGTCGAACGGCATCTCCTCGTAGAGCGCCGTGCCGATGCCTTGCGCCAACCCGCCAAAAATCTGGCCGTCGACGATCATCGGATTGACCAGCACCCCGCCGTCCTCGACGATGACATAATTGAGGATCTCCACGTCGCCGAGGTCAGGGTCGACTGCGACCGTCACGGCATGGGCCGCATAACTGAATGTGCCGCTGTCGCGCTGTGGCTTGTAGCCGCTGGTCGCTTCAAGACCACCGGGATCGACATCGCCAGGCAGATCCTGCGGACGGCGATACCAGGTGTGGGCGATTTCCGGCAGGCCGATGCTGCTGTTCGGGCCGCGCACGCGGCCATCGTGCAGCACGACCGAGGCAGGATCGAGCTGAAGCAGCTTGGCGCCGATCCGCTTCGCGCGTTCGGCGAGTTCGGTGCAGGCGCTTGCGACCGCCCCGCCGGCCATCACTATCGAGCGCGAACCCCATGTGCCGGTCGAGTAGGGGGTCAGGGCCGTATCGCCGTGCACGACGCGAATCCTCGCGGTATCGATGCCGAGAATTTCATGGGCGACCTGGGACAGCGTCGTTTCAAGACCCTGGCCGTGCGAATGCACGCCGACGCGGATTTCGAGGCCGCCGTCCGGCGTCATGCGCGCATTGGCTTGTTCAAATCCCGGCACCATCGGAATGCCCCAGCCGGCATAGACCGAGGTGCCATGCGCGGCCTGTTCGCAATAGATCGAGACGCCGGTACCGATGAGCCGCCCATCGGGCTCCCCGCGTCGCTGCCGCTCCCGGATGGCGGGAACGTTGATCATCGATACCGCGCGACGCATCGCTTCCGGGTAATCGCCGCTGTCGAAATGCTTGTTGGTGATATTGTCGAACGGCATCTGGCCGGGATCGACGAGATTGCGCAATCGAACCTCGGCGGGCTCAAGACCGGCTTCGACCGCTACCGCATCCAGCATGATCTCGAGCGCAAAGCAGACGCCAGTGCGCGCGACGCCGCGATAGGGCAGGATAGGGCATTTGTTGGTCGCCGCCGAAAACGTCCGGCAGCGATAGGACGGCGTCCGGTAGGGGCCCGGCAGGATGCTCGCGACCTGTGCCGCCTCGAGGCAGGCGGAAAACGGGTAGGAGGAGTAGGCGCCCGAATCCACCGTGGCCTCGCAGTCGATGCCGCGCAACGTGCCGTCGCGGTCGGCATAGAGCGTGATCTTGTAATGATGTTCGCGGCAATTGGCGCTGGCCGTCAGATGCTCGCGGCGATCCTCGATCCAGCGCACGGGATAGCCCTTGCGCATCGTCAGCCAGGCGAGGCAGACTTCTTCGGGCAACAGAATGCCCTTGTGGCCGAAGCCGCCGCCGATATCGGGCGACACGATCCGGATCTGGCCCTGCTCCATGCCGAGACAGTCCGAGAGGCCGTTGCGCACGATGTGCGGCATCTGCGCGCCGGTGTGAAGCGTGAGCTGATCGAGGCGGTGCTCGAACGCCGCGACGACGCCGCGCCCTTCGAGCGGCGACATGCACTGCCGGGCGGTGGATATTTCCCGCGTGACCTTGATCGGCGCATCCAGGGCTGAGGCAATGTCGACCTCGAACGCACTTTCGAGGAAAACGTTGTCGCCCCAATGTTCGTGAACTAAGGCGGTGCCTGGCTGTCGCGCTTGCAGCATGTCGTGAACGGCTGGAAGCTCTTCGAGGTCCAGCGTCACCGATGCGGCGATGTCCTCGGCCTCGGCTCGCGTCGGCGCCACGCACATGGCGACCAGTTCTCCGACGTGACGGATCTTGCCGGACGCCAGCACCGGCTGCTCTGAAATCTTGAAGCCAGGCAGTCCGGAAACTGCCCGGATCGGCTTGACGCCGACGAGATCATCGGCGGTGAACACGACGTCGCGAAACCGTTCCGGCACGGAAATGGATCTGATCCATGCGTGGGCGAGCGGGCTGCGCACGAAGGCGACGTCCTGCAGGCCGGCGAGACGGATGTCGGCCACGAATTGGCCGCGTCCGCGCATCAGGCGATCGTCTTCCTTGCGCAGCAAGCGCGCCCCGACACCTTGCTTTGGGCCGGTCGCGGAATCCAAGTCGTCTTTGCCTTCAGGGCCGGACATGCAAGCCGCCTTGATCGGCGCGCATCGCAGATCAGGCCGCGACCGCGCGGGGAAGGATCGGCGCCGTTGCGTCATGACGCACGCCGGCACGCAGACAGAAGGCTGGCTGCAGCAGGCTGTCGGCGATCACTTCGGTCTTCTCGTTGTCGCGCAGGATGTAGCGGCCGGGGTGTTCAACCAGAACCGTGACGTCGGCATCGACGCCAGACCGCAGCGTGCCGATTTCGCCGGACAGACCGAGCATCTCGGCTGGATGCGAGGTGACCATCGGCACCACCTGTTCAAGTGTCAGCCCAAGCGCCATCATCGAACTCATGGCCTGCACCAGACTGAATTTCGCCTGGCTCGCGAACGGATGATTCTCGTCGTCGGCATGTTCGTCGGGCGTGCCGGCCGGCGCCGGTACATGCGTGTTGTAGCCGTGGATGTCGGCCCCGAGCGTGGTCGGGATGATACCCGCGGCGATGGCCTTGCGGGCGAGGCGATAGGAGAAATGGCTGCCGTGGCCGACATCGACGCGCAACCCGCGATCGAGCGCCGCCCGGACGACCGGGTGCACCTCGCCCTCGCGATTGACGAAGCCACCGGGGTGACGCGTGAACGGATGCGCCAGCACGTCGCCGGAACGCAGCAGCGGGATCACGCGCGTGAGAATGGTATCGACATCCTCGCCGTTGGTGCCGCTCGCCGGCAGGCCCCAGAGCTGGCCGAAGTGAACATAGACCGGCAAATCAGCGCGACGACCGATCTCCGCCGCCATCTCGATCACGCGGATGCCCCAGCGTGCGAAGCCGCCGATCTCGGCGTGGGCCTTGATGCCGCGGACCAGGTCGCGGTTGGCGTTCGCCGCCTTGACCGTCGCTTCGATATCGACGCCATCGGGGCTGTACAGGCTGGGATAGTAGTGTCCCTCCAGCCCGCCCACGAGATAGGCCGACAGAAAGGCGTAGGTGCGCGACAGGGCTTTTTCGGCGACGAAATGACGGAAGCCCGGCAAGGTCATGCAGGACGGACCGCCCTGATCGACCAGCGTCGTCACGCCCGACTGCACCCCCACCATGTCGGCATTCACGCCAAAGCGCCCAGTGACATACTGATACACATGCGCGTGGGTATCGATCAGGCCCGGCAGCACGATCTTGCCCGAGACATCGACGATCTCTTTGGCGCTGGTCGGCAGGATGTCGGCTTGAACCGTGACGACCTTGCCGGCGCGAACGGCAACGTCTTTGATACCGTCGATGCCCGACGCCGGATCGATCACGCGGCCGCCACGCAACAGCAGGTCGAATGTGGTGCTTACTGACATGATCGGCTCCTCTCCTGGTCGATCGCCGACGGCGTTCAATTGCGAAGTATGCTGCGTAATTTTCTTTTGACAAGATCAGCAACTTTCGTGCCATAGAGTGCGAAAATCAATGCGGAGCCGGCGAAAAGGACCAACTTACGGAAGATGACGAAAAAACCGACCAAAAAGGGCGGCGATCCCTGGCCGCTTGGACGACGGCCGGGCTTCTTGATCAGGCGGCTGCATCAGATCCACGTCGCGCTGTTCCAGGAGAAGTGCGCGGAATTCGAGATTACGCCGCTTCAATACAGTCTGTTGTCGGCCCTTGCCGTTCGTGGAACGACTGACCAAACTAGCCTTGCCGTCGATGTGTCGCTCGACCGGACTACCACCACCGGCGCACTCAAGCGCCTGCAAGCGCGGCGTTTTATCGAGCGGGCGGTCCGCCTGGACGACCGCCGCGCGCGGGCATGCCGGCTGACGGCCACGGGCACAGCTCTGCTCGTCAAAATGGAATCTGCGGCCCGCGCGGCGCATCGGGATACGCTGGCGAGCCTGAGCAAGTCCGAGCAGAAGCGGTTCATCATGTTGATGCAGCGAATTGTCGCGGCGAACTCTTTCGAAGCTTAGAAGCGGCAACGGCTCTTCCGAGTCACAATGGACCTGCGAATGGATTAGAATCTGTGCAGCCTTGCCTCGTAAAAGGCAGTCGCGACCACTTCCCAGGCTGAGTCGCCGATAATTACGAAGTACGCTTCGTAATTCCTCCCGGTCATGAAACCGATTCCAACGTCTTTTTGATACCGTCTCGACGCATCTCGGTCCGATTCCCGGCGATCTTGCACCTGGAAGCGGCGGCGAAAGCACGAGCGTTCGTTCGCCGACGGTGTGGCACGTCATTTGCTCAGCGATGCCTATGAGTTGGTGGCTGGGGTTCCGCATTCGGGGTGGATGGCTGGTCCAGGAGCTGCCGCCTGCGCGGGAGAAATCCGTACGGGACAGGCGGAATAAAATTCCGGGAGACCTCAGTAGCCGGGAATTGACGTCGCTCGGGTCTGTGCCGATTCCAGTGTTTTGAATGTTGTGGAGTTGGCGATGGATGCTCTGAGTTCGCGACCCAAGACGGAATCTGTCGCAGCGGCGCTGTGCGCAGAATATGGCGCTGGCCAATCCGCTGAGATCGCGTTCTCCGCTTCCGACGGGAGGCCGTACTGATGTCGGCCTATGCGGACGCGATCGCCCGCCGCTTCGGCGATGTCGGGCCGTCAGGCGAGGGCGTCGAAGACAATGCGTTCGTCCGTCAGGTTCTCTCGCGAAAGACCGTGCGCCGCTACAGCGAAAAGATACCGGACGAAAATCTGCTCGATGTGCTGATCGCTGCGTCCCTCAGCGCGTCGGCAAAGTCGGATTTCCAGCAGGCCTCGATCCTGCGGGTGCGCGATACCGCGAAGCGTGCGGCGATCGGCGCGTTGTTTCCGGCCATGCCATGGATCGCCAACGCGCCGGTGTTCATCGTCTTCCTCGGCGACGCACGAAGGCTGCAACGCATCGGAGAGATGCGCGGAAAGCCTGTTCGGAACGGAACGCTTGAAGGCTTGTTCAACGCGAGCGTCGATGCCGCCCTCGTCATGCAGACCATGATCCTTTGCGCGGAATCTGCCGGGCTCGGCGTCTGTCCCATCAGCGTGATCCGTAACGAGATCGACAAGGTTGCCGCGGTTCTCGGTCTGCCCGATTTGGTCTTTCCGATCGCGGGGCTCTGCCTCGGTTATCCGCAGACCGAAGGCCACGTCAGCCTGCGCTTGCCGCGTCCCGCAACGACCCATCTGGATTGTTACGACGACAGCGGACTCGTCGCCGCGATCGACGATTACGACCGCCGGAGAGATGCACGGCATGCGATTCCAAGGGAGCAGCAGCGCTCGAACGCCGAGTTCGGCGAGGTCGTCTTCTACGGCTGGTCGGAAGACAAGGCCCGGCAGGCGGCAAAGGCTGAGGGGGCGGCGTTCCCGCCGTATTTGCGCTCACACGGATTCAGTTTCGATTGAGAGGACACCGCCCATCGCGACACTGTTAGATTCGCTCCGCAAGCCCTGACTTGTAGTTATCAGCAAAGGACGCCTCATCATGCCAGAGCCTTCGATCACGTTCCGCAAGTCGTTTTCACGACGTCTGTTGCTCGGTCTGGCCGCTGCTCAGCTTGCCGTTCCGTTGTTGGCGGGCGCGGTGCAGGCGGCGAGCATGGACGAAATCAAGAAGCGCGGCCTGATCGTCGCCACCGAGGACGATTACCGCCCCTTCGAGTTCGTCAAGGACGGCAAGCCGACCGGCTTCGACAATGAATTGATCGAAGACCTGCGCAAATACGCGCCGTTCGAAATCAAGCAGGAGATTCTGCCCTGGACAGGGATTCTCGCAGGCGTCAGTACCGGTAAGTACGATGTCGCGATTACCGCGGCGATCATCACCAAGGAACGAAAGAAGTCGCTGGATTTCACCAGCCCGATCGCGGATGCGACGCATTATTATGTCAAGCGCAAGGACGACAAGAGCATCTCCTCGATCAAAGATCTGAACAGCAAGACGGTCGGCGTGCAAGCCGGCAGTGCGCTGCTCGGGCGGCTTCCAGAACTCGGAACGATGCTGGAGAAGGAGGGTGGCAAGCTCGGCAAGGTGGTCGAATATACTTCCTATCCCGAAGCCTATCAGGATCTGGCACTGGGCCGGGTCGATTACGTCGTCAATACCATCATCAATCTCAAGACGCTGGTAGCCGAGAAGCCTGCCGTGTTTGAGATGGGGCAGGCGGTGTCCGGGAAATCCTTCCCGGCCTGGGCCGTCGCCAAGGACAACACGGCGCTGATCGACTTCCTGAACGGCTTCATCGCCAAGGAAAAGGAAACCGGCAGGTTCGCCGAGCTGCAGAAGAAATGGTTTGGTGAATCGTTTCCTGATCTGCCGGTGAGCTTCGAGCCTGAGTTCTGACGTCCCGCAGGCCGGAACAACCATGACCGCCAGCGACGTGTTGGCCATTCTTCAGGGTGCCGTCGTGACAGTGACGCTGTCGGTGATCGGCATCCTGATCGGCCTTCCGATCGGATTGGGCCTGGCCTTGCTGCGATGGGCCAATGTGCCGGTCGCCGCCAAAGTCGTTGCGATCTATGTCAGCGTGCTGCGCGCGACGCCGCTGGTCACGCTGCTGCTGCTATTGTTCTTCGCGCTGCCGAACATCGGCGTTCCCATCAACCCGGTTTCGGCGGCGATCCTCGCCCTCGTGATGAATACGTCTGCGTTCAACTGCGAGGTTTGGCGGGCGGCGCTGGTGAATTTTCCCAAGGAGCAGTATGAGGCGGCGCAATCGGTCGGGATGACCGCCGCATTGCGGTTCCGCCGGATCGTCCTGCCGCAGATTGTGCGGGTCAGCCTGCCTGGCCTCGTCAACGAGATGTCGCTGCTGATCAAGGTGACACCGGTGCTCGCGGTGGTCGGCGTCGTCGATATCACGCGGGCGGCGGTGCGGATCGGCGCGGAGACCTACGAGCCGCTACCGCCGTTTCTGGTCGCGGTCGCGCTCTACGCCCCGATCGTCTTCGTGCTGGTGTCCTTGCAGCGCTGGATCGAACGGCGCCAGACCCTCGCCGAGGCTGCGGCATGATCCATGATTTCGGCATTGTATGGAGCGAACGCGCGCTGCTGCTTAGTGGACTGGCCAATACCGCGATCCTGTCGACGTTCTCCGCGGTTGCGGCATTGCTATTGGGATTCGTTTTGACACCGGCCTTGATGGCGAAACACCGGGTGGTGCTGTGGGCCACGCGCGGCTTCGTCGACGGCATGCGATGCGTTCCATTCCTGCTGTTCGCCTACATCGTCTATTACGGATTTCCGTCCTTCGGCGTCCGGCTCGACAACTGGACATCCGGTCTGCTGGCGCTGACGATCTACAACGCGGCGTACATGGCGGAGATCCTGCGCGGCGCCTGGGTGGCGCAGCCGCGTGAGCCGATCGAGGCCGGCAAGGCTTTCGGCTTCTCGGATGTCCGGCTGTTCCGCCGCCTCATTCTGCCGCCGCTGCTGCTCTCGGCAGGCCCGGTAATCGGCAACCAGATGATCCAGATCATCAAGGACAGCGCTTTCCTGACCATCATTGCGCTTCCCGAGCTCACGCATGCTGCAAGCTCGATCCAGTCGCGCCATTACGTTCCCTTTGCCGCGTTTATCACGGCCGTGTTTCTCTATTGGGGTCTCTGTCTCGTCATCGAGGCTGGTGTCAATTCCGTCGGCCGTGTCGCCGACGCGCGACGCTAGGAGAGACGCGATGGCGGAAGTAAGCAAGGTTCTGGATGTGGCCGGTGTTTCGAAGCGCTTTGGCGACAATGAGGTGCTGTCCGATGTCAGCTTTCAGGTCGACAAGGGAGAGACGGTCTGCGTGCTTGGCCCATCGGGTTCAGGCAAATCGACGCTGTTGCGCTGCATCAATTGGCTGGAACGGCCCGATGCCGGACAGGTCTATCTGAACGGACTGCAGGTCGGCATCAGCGGCGCCGGCATTGTCATGACCGACCGCGAACTGTCCCGGATCAGAACCCGCATCGGCATGGTGTTTCAGCATTTTGCGTTGTGGCCGCATCTCACTGTGCTGCAAAACCTGATGGAGGCCCCAGTGCAGGTGCAGCGCCGCTCCAAAGCCGAAGTCCGCGACGAGGCGCTGGCCCTGCTGTCGAAGGTCGGACTGCTGGAGAAGCAGAAGGCCTTTCCCGCAAAGCTGTCCGGAGGCCAGAAGCAGCGCGTCGGCATCGCCCGTGCGCTGGCAATGAAACCGGACTTGCTTTTGTTCGACGAGCCGACCAGCGCGCTCGATCCGGAACTGGTCGGCGAGGTGCTGCTGGTGATGCGCGATCTCGCGCGCGAAGGCAGGACCATGGTGATCGTGACGCATGAAATGGCATTCGCGCGCGAGGCCGCAACCCGCATCCTGTTCCTGGATCGGGGACGCGTGATCGAAACGGCGGCGCCGGATCGCTTCTTTGCCCAGCCCGAAACCGAACGGGCGCGGCAATTCGTGCAGCGTTATGCCGGCGATATGGCCGGACGGCAATGACAGTGGCTTGGCAGCAGCAACAGGAGACGGACGGCATCCATCATGACCGAAACCCGAATTGAAATTCCGGCGCGGCGCGGCAAGGCCGCCCTGGTCGCCGCCGGCCAGACCGTCACCGTCATCAACACCCATGGCGAGCAGGTGGTGGACACCTGGGCATTCAGCCAGTCCGACCTTGGCGAGTTCATGTCGAACGAGCACACGCGGGCGCACAGCCTTCATCTGATCCCGAGGCCCGGCGATATCCTGCGAACCAACCGGCGCAGGCCGATCATGACGCTGATCGAGGACACGTCGGGTGGAATCCATGACACCCTGATCGCCGCCTGCGACCGGCATCGCTACACGTTTCTTGGCGTCGAAGGCTATCACGACAACTGCACCGATAATCTGTTTTCCGGAATGAGCGAAATCGGTCTGGTCCCGCCGGAAGTGCCGAGTCCGCTTAATCTGTTCATGAACATCCCGTGGTCCGCCGACGGCACCCTGGGCTTCGCCGCGCCGCCGCGGCCGGTGCCCGGCGGATATGTGCGGTTGCGCGCCGAGATGGATCTGGTGATCGCGTTCTCGGCCTGCCCGCAGGACGTTCTGCCGATCAACGGCAGCGCGGGACAGCCGGTTGAGGCGCATTTTACGATTCGCTGAGACGGAATTGGCGATGGCACCGGGTACGGGAGCAAGACGATGACTTCCCTGGAAACGAAACGGGAGATCGCGGAAGCCAATCGGCGACGCTACGAAGAGCTTCGCGCCGCCGGACAGGAAGCGACCCCGAAGGCGCTGCCGGCTGCGACCGCGCTGGACGGCGCGCCGATTGCTCCGGGTGCCATCATCAGTAGCGAAGAAGTCCCCGCCGACTGGTACACCATCGTCCGATTGCGGCGCGGCGACGCGTTGCGGGTCATCGATCCGTCCGGCCAGTCCAGCGTCTCAATGATCGGCTGGCGCGACGAAGATACGTCGGAGCGGATCAATTGCGCCGATACCGTCAAGGTGCAATGGAGTGCTGCCCTTTCAAAGGGGCGCGTCATCCTGTCGGACATGGGACGGGTATTGTTCTCGTTGATCGAAGATACCAGCGGTTCACACGACATCCTGGTCGGCGGTTCGACACCTGCCTCGACTGCGGCCGCCTACGGCGCGACCACCCGCAATACCCAGGAGAACTTCGTTGCCGGCGCCGCCAAGATCGGGCTTGGCGTGCGCGACATCCCGTCCTGCGTGGCGTTCTTTGCTCCGGTCTCGCTCGATCCGAATGGCCGGTTTAGCTGGAGCCAAAGCCGCAAGCGGCCGGGAGATTTCGTTGATCTGCGCGCGGAGATGAACGCGACCCTGGTGCTGTCGAACTGCGCGCATCCGCTCG
The DNA here is from genome assembly GCF_000938235.1 of Bradyrhizobium sp. LTSPM299. Classification (NCBI taxonomy): domain Bacteria; kingdom Pseudomonadati; phylum Pseudomonadota; class Alphaproteobacteria; order Hyphomicrobiales; family Nitrobacteraceae; genus Bradyrhizobium; species Bradyrhizobium sp. LTSPM299. The sequence goes on along the minus strand of NZ_JYMU01000098.1, from coordinate 170,660 downwards.
ATCCGGCCCGTCCGTCGGCCGCGCGACCGGTCATGCTGGTCCGCCATCGCGTTGCGCCGGCCGCGGCCGACGACCCTTGCCGGACCGGTTCGCCCGAGGCCATGCGTGCCTTCGAATTCACCGACCGGCTTTACGCCTGAGGAGGCAAGCGATGACCGTTCTCATCACCCCTTCGCCGCGAGATGCGTCGAACGCCTTCTATAGCCACGATATCCCCGCGGAGCGGCCTTGGTCGCAGGTGCTAAAGCGTGGACAGACATTGCGGATCATCGACAGCGAAGGCCAGCAGGCGGTCGATGCGCTGCTGTATTGCCTTGCCGACCCGACGGAACGCTACAGCACGCAAGACACGCTGCGAACGCAGGGCTCGGCCTACATTGAACTCGGTACCCGGCTTGTTTCCAATAAAGGCCGCGTGATGGCGCGAATCACGGCCGATTCCTGCGGACGACATGATAGTTCGGCCGGATGCTGCTCGTGCGAGAGTAATGCGGTGCGCTTTGGCGAAGCCACCAGGTACCAGCACGCGTGCCGTGAAAATTTCATTCTCGAGTTGTCGAAATACGGACTGACCAAGCGCGACATTGTCGCGAATCTCAATTTTTTCATGAACGTTCCGATTGATCCCGACGGCAAGTTCACCGTGGTCGACGGCATTTCCGCCTCGGGAAATTATGTCGACATCACGATGGATCTGGACGTGATCTTCGTGATCTCTAACTGTCCGCAGGTCAACAACCCGTGCAACGGATTTAATCCGACACCGATCAGGGTAATGATCTGGGATCAGGACCGATTTTAACTGGCTTGACGTATCTTCCATTCCAGCCGTTTCGTTCGATGAGCCCGCCGAATCTGCGATCGAAGGGCGGCGGGCCTTGGCGGGTGCGGCGTTAGTCCCGTTGTTGCAAGGTATGGCAAGTGTAAGGGAAGTGGAGCGTTTCTGGCGCGGTGATCTCGTTACGGCGAAATAGCTCCTGACAAACCCCTGATGGTGGGCTTGCTCCGCCACTTATTCTTGCGATTTTCTACGTGTCCCTGTCGGAAACTCAATCTTGCTGGCAACTGGTATCGAATCGGGCGATGCTCCTATCCTATGCGAGAGCTTTGTAGCCTAATCTGGTTGGCGTTGGTCGGAGCGTTCCGGTCGCGGGCCTCGCTTGAGGCTGAAAACACGATTTTGCGTCATCAGCTTAACGTGTTGCGGCGGCAATCGCCGAAACGGCCGACGTTCGGGATGACGTCGTTGTGTTCAGCGAGCGCCACCTCCGTCACCTACTGCTGTCGTACATGAAATATTACAATGGGGCCCGCACGCATCTATCCCTGGAGAAAGATGCACCGATCTCGCGCGCCGTCGATCGCGTCGGGCACATTCTTTGTCGCCCAACCCTGGGCGGACTGCATCACCAATATGCCCGGATTTAATTTACGACAGGCACAGCTGGTCATCGTCGTGGACTGGCTGATCGGGCTGACGAAACGTATGAGCGTATAAAATCCCGAACCTCACGACCTTCCAAGACCCGGAGACTGGCCATGACCTATGACCGCGATCTGATCGGCTACGGCGCGAACCCGCCGGACCCCAAATGGCCGGACGGCGCGCGCGTGGCCATCAATTTCGTGATGAATTACGAGGAGGGCTCGGAGCCTTCCGTCCAGGATGGCGAAGGCTATACCGAGATCGGCCTGACCGAGTCGTCCGGCTTGCCGGCAGGTGTCAAAGGGCGCGATCTCGCCGGCGAAGGCATGTTCGCCTATGGCAGCCGCGTCGGTTTCTGGAGGCTGATGCGACTTTTCCAGGAGCGCGGCCTGCCGCTGACTGTGTTCGGCTGCGCGCTCGCGATCGAACGCAATCCCGAGGCAGCGGCGTCGATCAGAGCCTCGGGCTTCGACGTCTGCAGCCATGGCTGGCGCTGGATCAAGCATTATGAATTGAGCGAGGAGGACGAGCGCGAGCACATCGCCAGGGCGATCGCCTCGCTCAAGGCGACGGTCGGGGAGCGACCGCTCGGCTGGTATTGCCGCTATGGGCCGAGCGTGAACACGCGCCGGCTCGTGGTAGAGGAGGGCGGCTTTCTCTATGATTCCGACGCGTACGACGACGAATTGCCCTATTGGAACGTCGTCGACGGCAAGCCGCATCTGGTCGTTCCCTATTCGCTCGTCAACAATGATGGCAAGTTCGGCTCCGGCTTCTTTGGCACGTCGGCCGATTATTTCGCGTGGCATAAGGACGCCTTCGACATGCTTTACGCGGAAGGCGCAACGCAGCCGAAGATGATGTCGGTCGGCTTGCATATGCGCCTGATCGGCCATCCGGCGCGCGCGGCCGGCCTCGCGCGCTTCCTCGACTATGTCCAGGGCCATCAAGGCGTATGGGTGACGCGGCGGTTGGACATTGCCCGGCACTGGGCAGCAACGCATCCTTTCGCCGGCAAACTCGCCTGAAGGAAAAACCTTGGCCATGCATGAACTGATCGTTGAAGTCGGAGACAGGCTCTATCGCGTCGAGCGTCCCTTCGGCACCTGGCCGCTGAACACGGGCTTTGTTACCGACGTCGCCGTCGATCCGCGCGGGCATGTCTTCGTGATGCTGCGGCACGATCCGTTGGTGCATCCCAACGACCCGCGCGTGATCGAGTTGGCGCCCGACGGCGCCTATCTCACGGGTTGGGGCGGCGATCTGATCGCCGATTCCCACATGCTGACGGCCGACGCCACGGGGCGCATCCTCGCGGTCGACCGCGACATGCATGAGGTGATCATATGCTCGCCAGCGGGCGAACGGCTCGGCGGGTTAGGCCAACGCGGTGTACCGCTTGCGCCCTTCAACCATCCGACCGACGTGCATGTCTCGGCTTGGGGCGAGATCTATGTCTCGGACGGCTACGCGGCGAGCCGGGTCCATCGCTTCGATCCCGCCGGTGCTCTGATCGCAAGCTGGGGCAGCCACGGATCGGGCAATGGTCAGTTCGGCTGGCCGCATGCGATCTGGACCTTTACGGACGGCCGTGTCGTCGTGGTCGACCGCAGCTCGAACCGCGTGCAGGTCTTCGACCGCGAGGGCAAGCACCTCGAAACCTGGGGTGGGTTCTACCAGCCCGTCGCAATCTGGGGCGATGATGAGGGCTGCGCCTACGTCAGCGACATGGTGCCGAGCCTGCAGAAGGTCGGCCCCAAAGGCGAGCGGCTCGGCCGCTGTCGGCCGTTTCTCAATGGCGCGCACGGCATCTCCGGGACGCCCGACGGCGATATCCTTCTGGCCGAAAGCAATCCAAGTCGGATCACGCGGCTGCGGCTGCAGCCGATCAAAGCCAACCCGCTGCGGCAGCAATATCGCTAAGGCGTTTTCTTCCGCTAATGAGATCTGCTTTAGTTCAGTTACACTGTTGTTGCTCTGCTATTGCCGGTTCGACCATCTTGCCCGCACTCCGCCGCTCGCTTTGTATCGCGTTCAACTCTTCAGCAAATGCAACACCCAATCGGAAACCGCGTCCCCGCTGCTCATGTCGGCCTGCACGAGGCCGTCGATCATGAAAGTCGGCGACACATGGATACCGTTCTGGCGGGCGTATTTGCAGTGCCACTTAACCTCCCGGTCCAGATCGGGAATCGCGAAGGTCTCGGAAAGTTTGGTGCCGCTGTAGCCTTCGATTCGCGCGATGACGTCATTCGGACTGGCATCGAGGTTCGGGCCGCTGCAGTGGTGGTCGAACTCGAATTCCTGCCGATGTGCAGCGACTGCCGCCATGACCGCTTTCGCGGCTTCCTTCCCGCCCTCGAGGGTTGAGGCAGCTAGAATGCAGCGCACGACAACGCCCGAGTACATATGCCAAGGCTGTGACTGAAGTCGGATTTTGACGGTGATACGATCTTCACCGGCCTTTGCAAGCAGGTCGTCGAGCTTGCCAAACGCCTTCACCGAAAACGGGCAGGTCGGTTCGAGGAACACTTCGAACACTCGGGGCCCATGGCCCCAGACAAGGGGATCGGCGCGCCATGTAGTCTGTTTCATTCGATCATTCCTGTTCGCTCGGTTCAGCCATACGGAAGTCAGCCGGCGCGGATGAACTCCGGGCCGCAAACCCAGGTGTGCGATCCTGAGCCGCGCCGCTCACATCGTCGTCTTGCCCATCGAAGTCAAGCAGCCGCACGGTCGGATTCGATGCGTCAGCCTTTGGATGGAAGCCGGCCCAGTTCCGGTCCTGCTCCAGGTCTGCCCTTTTCGCCAACAATTGGCGTTGCGCGTCGACAAAATGGGGGCGGACGCTGCTTCGGGCAGCGACGTGCGCTTGGCAATCCAATTTTGGAATTGGTTGGCCAGCCCTGTTGTAAAGCCCTCGATTTGCCGGTCAGTATTTCGTCAAGGGCACCCGCTCCGGCGTACATCGTCGCAGCCCGCTCGTTCGATGAGGTCACGCATGCTGGATGCTGCACAACCAATCCCGCGCTCAACAGGCGTCCACGCCGCTGTGGATCTTCCCTTCGACCAAAAGCACCTCGACAATCTTCTTGAGGCTGCCAACGTCGACATCTTACTTGTCACTTCAAAGCACAATATTCAGTACATGCTGGGTGGTTACCGCTTTTTCTTCTTTGATCAATTCGATGCGATCGGAGTTACGCGGTATCTTCCGATCATCATCTATCCAAAGGGGCGGCCAGACCGTGCGGTCTACGTGGGCAACGCGATGGAAGACTCGGAGGCGGAGAACGGTCGATTCTGGTGCCCGACGGTTGAAACAAGCTCCTGGGGCACGCTGGACGCCACGGAGCTGGCGATAGATCATATCCGGCGCATCATGCCGTCGAACGCCAGAATCGGAGTTGAGTTTTCGTTCTTTCCCGCAGATGCGATGGATGCATTGCGATCGGGATTGTCCGACTGCCGGATCGTCGACTCTCACTTGCCATTGGAGCGGCTTCGAGCCGTCAAGACTCCGGACGAATTGGCCCTGATCCGCGAAGCATCCGATCGCGTCGTCGAGGCGATGCTCGCGACCTTCGCATATTGCTGTTCGGGCATAACGAAGCGCGACGTGTCGGCCCGGCTGCGCCAAGAAGAACTTAGTCGGGGACTGAACTTCGACTACTGTTTGATCACGGCGGGCTCGGGGCCCAACCGCGCGCCGAGCGATCAGATCATCAACTCCGGCGACATCATCTCCCTCGACTCCGGTGGCAGATATGGCGGCTACATCGGCGACCTCTGCCGCATGGGGATCGTCGGCAGACCCGACGCCGAACTGGAAGATTCGCTGGGCTGGGTGGAAGCCGTTCAGCAGGTGGCCAGAACTCCAATCCGGCCCGGGATGTTGGGGAAGGAGGTCTTTGCCGTGGTCAAAGACGTCTTGTCGTCGTCTCCACACTCCGCCAATACCCATTTTGTGGCGCACGGAGTTGGGATCATCGGTCACGAGGCGCCCCGCCTCAGCGATCGCGGCCCGGTCACTTATCCGGCTTACGACGCCAACCTCCCGTTGCAGGCCGGCATGGTGCTGTCGATCGAAACGACGCTGATGCATCCTCGCCGAGGCTTCATCAAGCTTGAGGACACCGTGGTGGTGACCGAAACAGGGTGGGAGGCATTCGGCGACAAAGGCCGGGGCTGGAACTGCGCCGTTTCCACTGCCTGAGGAGAGCGACATGGACGATCGATCTCTCTCATCCAGGTCAACACGATGCTGATCGCTTCCCCATGTCGCGTCGCTCCGGTTCGAACAACCGAGGCCTCACCAGTTCATCAAGCATCCACGGTGATCGCGATGGCGCGTGAGCAAGCCGCGCGAACGAACCAATCCGATCTGCCGGCACAGCCGGCGGACACCCCCCTTCTTAGCCTGCGGGCCATTCACAAGAAGTTCGGTGGCACCCACGCGCTGCAGGATGTCAGTTTCGACGTCAGCAAGGGTGAGGTACTCGCGCTTCTCGGCGAGAACGGGGCCGGCAAATCCACCTTGATCAAGACCCTCGCAGGCGTTCACACCCTCGATGAGGGCGACATTCTCTTCGAGGGGCAGCCCGCGAACCGCCACGTCGCGGACCTCCCAATCGCCTTCATTCACCAGGATCTTGGTCTCGTCGATTGGATGACGGTTGCCGAAAATGTGTGCATGACGCGCGGCTACGATCGTCGTTTCGGGTTGATCTCCTGGGCGCGTTGCCGGCAGACCGCGCGCAAGGCCCTGCACCAAATCGGCGTCGATATCGATCCTGACACGCGGGTCCGCTCGCTCAGCCGGACCGAACAGTCGCTTGTCGCCATTGCGCGCGCGATCACCACTTCGGCGAAGATCGTCGTGATGGACGAGCCAACCGCGAGCTTACCGGCCGACGAGGTCGCCCGCCTGTTCGACGCGGTCGATTCCATGCGGGCTCATGGGGTCGCGATCATCTATGTGTCGCATCGTCTCGAAGAAATCTTTGCGATCGCGGATCGCGTCGTCGTGCTGCGGGATGGCCGCCTCGCCGGCACCCGCGCCATTCAGGAAACCGACCCGGAAGATCTCGTCCGGCTGATCGTGGGCTCGGCCGTGAAGCCCGTTACCCGCACGGCCGTGGAGGCCACGCGGCAGCGCGTTTGGGAATTGGTCGGTGCCGTGGCAGGGGACGTCGGTCCGCTGTCCTTCTCCGTTAAGCCCGGCGAGATGCTTGGTCTGACCGGGCTGCGGGGAGCCGGACAAGAGACCATCGGTCGCGCGATCTTCGGGCTCATTCCATTCACGTCGGGAAACTGCTTGCTCAATGGGAAGGAGGTCACGATCAGCGATCCAGCGGCCTCGATCGCGATGGGCCTGCGCTTCGCAAGTGGCGACCGACACGCAGAGTCCGTCGTGCGGGGATTCTCGGTCTCCGAGAATCTGTTCCTCAACCCTTGCGTCAAGGGTAAGTCGGTTCTGGCGCCGATCAATCTCGGCCTGGAGCGGGAAGCGGCCCGCGCCCTCGGCCGCTTTGTCCAGCTCAGCCCGAACGACCCCTCGATGCTGCTCGAGAACCTGTCCGGGGGCAACCAGCAGAAGGTCGTCCTCGGCCGATGGCTCGACCTCAAAGGCAAGCTCCTGATTCTCGAGGACCCGACCGCCGGGGTCGATGTCGGTGCCAAGGGCGAGATTTATCGCCTGCTGTTCGAGGCGCTGAAGACCGGCCTGTCGATCATCGTCATCTCGACCGACTTCGTCGAAGTGGCGGCTATTTGCCATCGCGCTCTGGTATTCAGCCGCGGCACCATCGTATCCGAGATCACGGAGGGCGGCCTCACCGCCGAGGCGCTGCTAGCCGCCGCGGCCGTTACCCCCTTGAGGGCCGTTCGAGAACAGGCCTTCGCACCAAAGGAGGCTGCCCGTGGCCCTGTCGCTTCAGTCTGACGCACTCGAGCCCACGCGCGCCGAACTCTCGGGCCTCTCCGTTGGCGAGCGGTTCAAACGCTACATCCCGGTCTATGGGCTGCCGATCATCGGCGTGCTGCTGATCTTGCTGTTCTCGGCGCTGTTTCCCGACACATTCCCGACCATGGCGAATGCCAATGCCCTGATCGACAACAAGGCCATCATCGCGCTGCTGTCGCTGGCAGTGCTGGCTCCTATGGCGGCCGGCAAGATCGACCTCACGATCGGCTTTGGAATCGTGTTGTGGCACATTCTCGTGATCAGCCTGCAGTTGAACTACCACATGCCCTGGCAGGCGGCGGTCGTGATCGTGCTTGTGCTGGGGGCGGTCCTCGGGTTGATCAACGCCCTGCTGGTCGAATTCGCCCAGATCGACGCTTTCGTGGCGACGCTCGGCACGGGCACCATCACCTACGCGATCGCTCTGTGGTACACTGGCGGCCGGCAGGTCGTCGGGCAGCTTCCGGAGGGATTTTACGCGATCGACGGAACTCACGTCGGCGGCTTACCGATCAGCGCCATCTATGTGCTGGTGCTGTCCGTGGCGCTCTGGCTCGTGTTCGATTACCTGCCGCTCGGGCGCTTCATCTATGCGATCGGGGCTAATCCTCGTGCTGCGGCTCTGAACGGCATTTCAGTCCGCCGCTTTGTCACCCTGAGCTTCGTTGTTTCGGGGGTAATGACCGCATTCGCGGGTGTCGTGCTCGCGTCGCAATTGCAGATCGGGCAGGCCAGCGTCGGGCTCGACTTCCTCTTACCCGCCCTCGTTGGCGTGTTTCTCGGCTCCACAACCATCAAGCCCGGCCGCGTGAATGTATGGGGGACGCTCGTCGGCGTGATCGTGCTGGCGGTCGGAATTTCAGGAATCCAGCAGCTGGGCGCCGACTTCTATGTCGAACCGCTGTTCAACGGTGTCACGCTCATCGCCTCGATCGGCATCGCGGGCTACGCGCAGCGTAAACGGATCGGCAGCATGGCGCGCAAGCTCAGCGCCGTGACGTTGCCGGGATCCGCCAAGGCCGAAGCGATTGCAACGATTGCTCCTGAGACAACCAGCTCTCCCGCCGCCCCCAGGTCGGACCTTCTGCAACGGGCGCATAACCGTGTTGAGCGCATGGCCAGCGCCCTGGCGTCGATCGAACAGGCGGAAACGGATGAGGCGCGTGAACTTGCCTGGAGGTACGCCATGGCTGACGAGGCGATCAGCGCCGAACTTCGGAGACTGACAAGGCCGAGCGCCACGGAGGGCCAGTTCTAGGCAAGAGAACGAGCCGCGTCCGGAAGCGGCTCGACGAACGGCTTTAGGGAACACACGCAAGGATATTCGCATTCGACCAACCAGGAGTGGGTCATGAATCAACGTATGCTTTTTACTCGTCGGCGGCTGTTGGAATTGGGAAGTGCAGGGGTAGCAGCCCTGCCGCTGTTCTACATCGGCAATCGAGCCCTCGCGGCGGAAGGTGACCTTGCGGCGCAAGTCGCTGCGGCCAAGGACATCGTGGCCCAGGCGGCGGCCAATAAGGTGCCTTGGGACGGTCCCACGACCGGCCCCAAGGCGCAAGCCGGCAAGTCGGTGGTCCTCATCTCCGAGGACCAGCGGAACGGCGGTGCGCTGGGCGTCAGCGAAGGCGTGATGGAAGCCGCCAAGGTGATCGGATGGAAGCTGACGATCCTCGATGGAGCCGGCGTCATCGCCAACCGTTCGGCCGCTTTCGGCCAAGCGATAGCGCTCAAGCCTGACATCATAATCGCCGATAACGACGACGCGACAGAGCAGAAGGTCAATATCGTTAAATCAGTGAACGCCGGCATCAAGGTTCTGGGCTGGCACTCCAACGTCAAGCCGGGGCCCATGGAAGGGGTCCCGCTCTTCACCAACATCTCCACGGACCCGACCGTGGTCGCGAAGGTCGCGGCTGCTCTGGCGATCGCGAATGCGGATGGGAAGGCGGGTGTCGTGGTGTTCACGGACGCCACCGAAAAAATCTCGGTAATGAAGTCCAACGCCATGGCTGCGAACATCAAGGAATGCTCGGGCTGCACCGTGCTCGAGGTCATCGATACGCCGCTCGCGAGCGTGTCCACGCGCATACCGCAAATGACGCAGTCGCTGCATCAGCGCTTTGGTAAGAAATGGACGCACAGCCTTGCGATCAACGACGGCTTCTTCGACTTCATGGCCCCGACACTCCGGGCGGCCGGTAGCGCCGGCGGCGGGCCGCCCGTCAATATCTCGGGCGGTGATGGATCGAAAGCGGCGTTCGAACGCATCCGCGGCGACAATTATCAGTTCGCCACAGTCGCGGAGCCTCTCAGTCTGCACGGATGGCAGCTGATCGACGAGGCAAACCGGGCGCTCGCGGGCATGCAATGGAGCGGCTACGTCGCCCCGACGCATCTCGTGACCAAGGAAAATATCGGGACCAATGGCGGCCCGAACAACGTCTACGATCCCGACAATGGGTATCGCGATGCCTATAGGAAGATCTGGGGCGTTTGATCCTCTGATCCTTTCAACGGCCGCGGCGCAGTGGCGTCGCGGCTCGAAATTTCCTGCGTATGCGACGACCGCGACGCTCCGAGGACGTCATCAGGTCCGGATCAACAACAGTAGATTGGTCGCGACGCGATCGGGATGGAGGCCGAATGAAGCTCTTAAACAGCACTTACGGCAAAGGCCGCGTCCGTGTGATGCGGCTGTCGGGCCAGGGCAAGAATCGCGAAGTTCGCGAACTAACGGTTCTGGCCATGCTTGCGGGCGATATTGCACAGGCCTACACGCAGGCCGATAATTCCACGACCGTGTCGACCGACACCATCAAGAACGTTGTCAACATCGTTGCGAGCGAGGAGCTCGAGGCCGGACCGGAGGCCTTTTGCCGGGCCGTTGCGAAGCGCCTGCTCAATAGCTATCCGGGTATGACGAATGCCACAGTCTCGGCTCGAGAGGTCCGTTGGAATCGACTCACGGTGGACGGTACCGCTCACCCGCACGCCTTCACGCTGGATGGCAACGGCCAGGGCACGGCCGAAGTGGTGATGGATCGGGACGGCGATCGTGTGACATCGGGGCTGTCGGGATTCACCTTCCTCAAAGCCACCGAGTCGGGTTGGTCCAACTACATCAAGGACCGGTATACGACGCTTCCTGAAACGCAGGACCGCATTCTGGCCACCAGCATGGAGGCGTCCTGGCGCTGGTCGCGAGACCCCGCTGACTTTGCGACCGCAAATGCCCGCGTTCTCGACGCGCTCATGCGCGTCTTCACGATGACGTACAGCTACAGCGCCCAGGACAGCTTGTATCGCATGGGCAGCGCCGCGATCGAAGCTGTGCCGGAACTAGAGGATATCAGCATCGCTTGCCCGAACAAGCATTATGTGCCGATCAACCTCGGCCCGTTCGGCCTCGACAATTCGAACCGAGTCTTCACCGCCACGGATGAGCCACACGGGCAAATCGAGTGCACGGTTGGCCGATAGCTCTAAACGATAAGACCATTCTCCGACGAAGGCTGTCGATCGGGGGCTATGGGGCAATTTTGGTCACGCCTGTTCACTCAGGTCGCCATTGCCGTCCGCGATATCGCAGGACCGATGCTGCACGAGATTCCCTGGATATGCCGGCCCATTGCGTTCTCGGCTCCGTTTAGCTCATGGGCTTCAATGGAAGCGATGATCGCGAGATGTTCGGAGGAATAACGGTCTCTCAAGTCGGGATCGAACGTTTTCGCTCGCGTGATTGTCCACCGTGTCTGCTTTTTTACACGGAGGATCTGGTCAACAATACTGATGATAAGGCCGTTGCCGCTTGCCTCTACGACACTGCGATGAAAGAGCTCATCCCATCGATCCCAGGCCGCCCAGTCTTCGGCCATCGCCGCGCGGGAAGCGTATCGTTTCATGAGCGCAAGGTCGGACGGTTCCGATCTCAAGGCGGCCAAGCGCGCCGCTTGAGGTTCAATGAGAGTGCGTGCTTCGAGGAGCTCGCTCAATGTTGTGTCGGCTCCCAGAGCCTCGGCGCACGACTGAACGGATTGAGGGCGCCCCCCGACGAACGTACCCTTGCCGACATGGCGCCAAATCCGACCCTCTCTTTCCAGTTCCTCCAGACCGTTTCGTAGCGCGGTCCGGCTTACCTGCAACAACTCGCACAACTGGCGCTCAGGCGGCAGTCGGCTGTGAAGCGGGTAGCGGTCGCTCGATAGATATTCGGCGAGATCCGCAGTCACACGACGGACCTCGCGGCCGGTGTCGGGGCCTGAACGACATTTGCCAGCTGCCATCCAAATCCACTCCTAAAATCCTGCTCTATGCATAGCAAGTCTCGTGCCATATTCAGGTTACAGTCTCCTATTTGGTCACGGTTCAAGTGATCAACGATAGTTGACCATGGAGTCACGGCCGAAGCTGTTTGGGGCACATTCACTGCGACGAACAAAAGCCACCTTGATTTATCGGCGAACGGGCAACCTGAGGGCTGTCCAGCTCTCGCTTGGACATACCAAGATCAAAAGCACGGTCCGATACTCGGCATCTCTAGTCGGAGCGGCTGTATCTCGCCGGCTCGGTAAGATTGCTCATGGGTTCTGAAGGCGAGAGGAATCCCTGCCGGGCAAAAGCCTATTCTCGGGCCGCCGACAGGTCTGGCGGTCCGTCGTCCCCTCTTGACGTGCTCATTGCCGAAAGCCGGCTCGCCATGGGCGCGCGAAGAGGTATTCTTTGGCAGTCGAATCCGGGCCCTTCGTGAACTCGTTCTCGCGCGTATGGAACATTCCGATCGGACACGGGTTCGCCCAGGTTCCCGGCGGCGAACTTGTAGCTCCTAAGTAGGCGTTTTGTTCACGTAGGTTCATGCTGATGTCACCGTCCGATTACCCAGTCAGGAATGCTCACGATCGACGCCAACGAAGGCTATTGATCGTGCTGGCTTTGGGATTTGTTGTTTTCGGCGCCGCCGCGGCCACCCTGTTCTACGTCTTGCAGCCCGAAACCCTCCGGATCGCCGTCGGACCCGCAGGCAGCGACGATCATCAGGTGGTCCAAGCGATGGCCGAGGCTTTCGAAGAGGAAAGCAGGATGGTCAAGCTCTCCCCGATCACGACGGAAGGAGCGGCCGAATCCATGGCCCTGCTGGGCGCCGGCAAAGCCGACCTGGCAATCGGTCGCGGCGACCTTGGCATGCCTGCCGACGCGCAGACACTGGCCGTCCTGCGGAAGAACTACGTCGTCCTTTGGTCGCCCTCCGGGCGACCGGGCAAAGACTCCAAGAAGAAGGCCACCCGCAGGATCGGAGAAATCGCCGATCTGGCGGGTCGCAAAGTCGGCATTATAGGACGGACCGGAGTCAACCTCGCACTCCTGCGGACGATTCTGGTGGGCTCCGGAGTCGAGCCGGACAAGGTAGCGACGGTCCAATTCGGGACCGAAGATATCGAAAAACTTGCGCAAGACGCCACCCTCGATGCGTATCTCGCCGTCGGTCCGCTCGACAGCCGGATCACTGCCGCCGCGATCGCGGCGACTTCGCGATCGCGCGGAGCTCCGAAGTTCCTTCCGGTCGAAGCATCCGAGGCGATCGCTCTGAAAAACGCCCGCTACGAAGCCGAGGAAATTCCGGGCAGTGTCTTCAACGCGAGACCGGCATGGCCCGAGGATAAGGTCGACACCATTAGCGTCAACCATCTCATCCTTGCCAGAAAAGAACTGTCAGAAGCAAAGGCGGCGGCCTTCTACCGGCAGCTTTTTGCTGTCCGCGACTCGATCGCGCAACGTGTCGCCGGCGCCGCGCACATCACGAAGCCCGAGACGGAGAAGGAGGCGGAGCCCTCCGTGCATCGGGGCGCCGCGGCGGTCATTAACGGTACCGAGCGAACCTTTCTGGACAAGTACAGCGACTACTTCTGGTTCGCCTTGCTTCTTCTTTCCGGGATCGGTTCGGCCGCCGCCTGGCTGCGTCGCTATCTGAACCGGGACGACCGGGACGACACCACCAGCCATCGCAACCGGATTCTCGCCGTGGTCTCGGAGCTTTGCAATGCCGGTTCGGAACAGGACATTCTAACATCGCAACAGGAAGTCGACGCGATCATCGGCGAAACACTGAAGTGCTACGACGATGGAGCGATCGAACAAGGTGACCTGGCCGCATTCGGACTGGTCCTTGAACTGTTCGATCATGCCGTCGCCGAACGGCGAGCGACACTGCAGAGCGACCCCGCCGATCAAGCAAAATCTCCGGGTCCAACACTTGCCTCTCGCCGGTAGGCGCACCCGGCAGGACTGCCTCGCGGAATTTTCTTCCGACTAAATTATTCTGAACCGACCTGTGAGCAGTCGGCGTGGCTATGGTCGAATTCGCGCAGAATTCAAACGGACGTCGATTTGCTCGCAGTCCCGCCTGATTTTGATTCTGCCATACAGCGCTGTCGGCGTCGCAAGACCGCATACTCGGCTGGAGATCTAGCTCGCTCGCGACAGGGAAACGATCGTGTCGCCTTCAAAAGTGGCGCCGGTGATGTAATCACCCCACCACTGCATCATCCGACGGCGATCTGGCATCCACTCCGCTGCATTATAGGCGCGGCGAACCTCGTTTCTTTCGACGTGCGCGAGCTGACGTTCAATCCAATCCCGATTGAAAAGATTGCTTTCGTTCAAGATGGTCGAAGCTACGCCCCGGAAGCCATGCGTCGTGGCTCGACCATGGTATCCCATTCGATAAAGGGCAAGCTCGAAAAGTCGTTCGTCGAGCGGAGCAAGCGGCGCATCTCGAACTTCTACAACGATTTCGACGCCAGGCTGACGGATGCCGAATTCGTCGCTGGCGATCGTTTCTCCGCGGCCGTATCTGTTCTCACATGGGGCCACCGGCTTTCTGGTTTTGGGAGCGGTGTTTCTCTGCGTCACCGGCGCTGAAGCCCTCTATGCTGATATGGGCCATTTCGGCAGGGGCCCCATTACGCTGGCATGGTTCGCGGTCGTCTTCCCCAGTTTGATCCTCAACTATGCCGGGCAGGCGGCGCTGGTTCTCGAAGGCGCCCCGACGGACGGTAATATTTTCTTTCGGCTTTGTCCCGGCGGGCTCCTAATTCCGCTCATTGCGCTGGCGACAGTAGCGACGATCATTGCCAGCCAATCGATCATAACAGGGGCTTTCTCGATGACACGGCAGGCAATTCAGCTTGGCTGGCTGCCAAGGCTGCGGATCAAGCAGACCTCATCGGAGGGCTACGGCCAGATTTATGTCGGCGTCGTCAACTGGCTACTGATGATCGCGACAATTGGGTTGACCATCGGATTTGGCAAATCCGCCAATCTGGCGGCTGCCTACGGTATCGCGGTTTCGCTGACGATGCTGATGACGTCGGCACTGCTTTTCATTGCGATGCGCGAGATCTGGGGCTGGAGCATGTTGGCTGCCGGCTCTGTCGCAGCCGTCTTTCTCATGGTCGATAACGCCTTCTTCCTTGCTAACCTAACAAAGATTGCTGAGGGCGGATATGTACCGCTTATCCTGGCTATCTCTGTCTATAGCGTGATGTGGATCTGGCATCGCGGAGCGGCTGCCGTGATGACGCGAATGCATGAATATTTGATCCCGGTGCCGAATTTCATGAAAGATATTCAATCCAAAAACATTCCTCGTGTTCCCGGCACGGCCGTGTTTCTGACCCGAACCGAGCGGGATACGCCGCCGGTTATGCTTTGGCACGTCAAGCATAATCGCGCATTGCATGAACACCTCTTCGTGCTGCGCGTGGAAATCCTGTCAGTGCCGTGGGTTGCGCCCATCAACCG
Organism: Bradyrhizobium sp. LTSPM299; assembly: GCF_000938235.1. NCBI lineage: Bacteria > Pseudomonadati > Pseudomonadota > Alphaproteobacteria > Hyphomicrobiales > Nitrobacteraceae > Bradyrhizobium > Bradyrhizobium sp. LTSPM299. Next base: position 155,469 of record NZ_JYMU01000098.1, on the reverse strand, counting down.
CATGACTATCGACGAAGTCGCGCCTAAATTCTGGCGTGCGGAAGCGCGTTTCGGCTTCATGGAGCGCCCGCATATTCCGGAACTGCTTACGGCCGGCAAGGCGATGGGATGCACCATCGACCTCGACGACGTAACCTATTATGTGGGACACGAGACAGTGGTCGGCCGCGAAGACGGCATGGGCTTGCCTGCCTGGCAGGAGCGGTTCTTTGCTGTAATGGAGCGAAACGCCGTCCATGTTAGCGACTTCTTCAGTCTCCCCAGCGATCAAGTCGTTGAGATCGGACGGCAGGTTTCAATTTAGACGCCACGACTGAATTGTTCCGTCGATGCTCTCGATTGCGGCGCTGCACGAGTCGCTTGTTGGCCCTTTTGAAACATGCCGAGCGGCCGTGACGATGACCGCTTCCGAGCGAAGACCAGAAGTGCCGACCCACCGGGTGCGAGGTCTCAGTTTGTGAAGGGTTTCGGATGCCGGCCGCATGAATGACGTGGCCGCGAGTTCGGCGGCCGGCGTCCGAAAGCCTCCAAGGGAGGAAAGCGCGCTTGGGGAACGTGCGGCGGTGCCGCAGGCGCTATGGCGATTTGAGCGCCACGGGTGAGCCGACTGATTGGAATCGCGCCGATACAACGAGATGTTCGGCGGTTGAGCGGTTGACCAATGAGCTGCGGATGGCGTCGCACGCGATGAATTGTCGGACGATTTGAGGCGACAACTCTATATCTGAGCGCGCTCTGCCGTGGCGGGTCGAGAGCCGGCGAGCGTAACGAGCAGATTTGCGGAATTGAAGCGCGATCATGATGTGTCGATCCTGATGCGGTTCGTTGGAGTTGTCGGGCGATGCCGTGGCGTACAACCGCGTTCGAAGACCTCGATGACGATCATGCGACCGCCGCAGCATGGACAGTTCGGCTTGCCGGGATCGACGGCGGCAGCGGTGGGTTGGCCTTCCTGTTTTGCAATGGCGCGATGCGGTGGTTCAGATTGAAGACACCGGACCGGGTATCCCGCCGGGCGACGTCGATCGGATATTCGAGCCGTTCTTCCGCGGCAGCCGCCCGTCCGAAGATGGCACCGGACTGGGCCTCTCGATTGTAAAACGCGTCGTTGATCGCCTGGGGGGGACTGTTGTGCTGGAGAATATTTCGGGTCCCCCCTCGAAAGGTCTTCGAGCAACCGTCCGCCTCCCGGTCTCGAACGATTTGGGCCGATAGCGGCTGAGCTTCGATGTCCGATTTCGGTCAGAAGCGCCGTTTTGCTCTTCGGCCAGTTACTTCCGGTGTCTCCCGATAAACGAACGCTTTCATAGGCCGTGACCATGCCTCAAACGAGCCAAGGGCGGACGTGATGCCACAGGGAGGCAGGCTTCCTCTATGTCGTACCTAAGTCGATCCAGATAAGGCCTCTCTCGTCGTTCTTCAGATGACGGCAAATCCAACGACAGACGGGAGAATCATAATGACGATGCAGACAAGCGTGGACCGAGTTCTTCGGCGCGGAGCAGTGGGTGGAGATCCAGAGATCGGCTTCGAGTCGTTTGTGCCGGTGTTTATGATGTCCTCTATTGGGCTAACGCTTAGTCTCTTGATAATGACTCTTATCCCGCGCTAATCCGGCGAAGCTCTCCAGCGCCCTGGCGCTGTCGGCGACATAGAGATCGAACGCCCGGGCCGTACCGAGGTCGGCCCGGGTCATTCGCGCCGATTTTGGCATGTCCGCGACGTATCCGTTTGCACGCGTTGCGCAATTCGTCGATTTCCAAGCTGAGGACGAGGGTTCGATTCCCTTCATCCGCTCCACGATTTTCTACGGCACGATACGATCTAGTGCGATTCGGCACGCCTTTATGCGCGCATCTCCTCGCCGCCGATCCGGCGCGCCGGTTGAGATCAACGTCTCCTAGAACCTATCCCGCTGTCTGCTTCGCCTTCTACGGCGGGGATAAGGTTTGCGGCGAGAAAGTCCACGAAAGCTCTGAGCTTGGGAGCGAGGTACCGGCTCGACGGCCACAGCACCCGAAGCGGTCCGGAGCGGTCGGTGTAGTCGTCGAGCACGGTGACGAGCAGGCCTTCACGAAGTTGCCGACCGATGGCGAAGTCCGGCAAATAGGCGATGCCCAGGCCTTGCTCGGCCATATAGATCAGCGGCTCAAGCGTGCTTGCGACCGCCGTTTTCGGCAGTTCAATCTCGACGCCGGCCTGCTCAGGCGGCACGGGCCATTGCTCGAACCGTCTGCTGGTCGGAAACCTGTGGTGCAGACAGGCATGAGCCTTGAGGTCATCAGGGGTTTTGGGAACACCTTTGGCCGCGAGATAGGCCGGGGCCGCCACCAGGCGCCGGCGATAGGTGCCCAAGGCCCGCGACATCAAGCGCGTGTCGCCGGCGTCGGCGAAGCGCACCACGGCGTCAAAACCCTCCTCGATCACATCGATGATCCGATCGCTGAAATCGAGATCCAGCATGATCTCGGGATAGGTCCGCATGAACGCCGCGAGCGTCGGTATCATCAGGATGCCGACCAATGGCAGACCGACACGCAGCGTGCCGCGCGGGGCGTCGTGTGTCTGCGACAGCTCAAGCTCGGCTGCTTCGATTTCAGAAAAGATGCGCCGGCAGCGATCGAGGAACAGGGCGCCTTCCGCGGTGAGTGTGATGCTTCGCGTGCTGCGATGGAAGAGGCGCACGCCGAGCCGTTCCTCCATCCGAGCCACTGACTTGCCGATCGCTGATGACGACACGCCAAGCTGCCGTCCCGCAACCGTGAAGCTTCGGGTTTCGGCGGCCCGAACGAACGCATTGAGCGATACCAGACTGTCCATCCGCGAACCTCCATATCGGACACCCATGTCCGATATGTTTGGAATTATGGCCCGTTTTTCAATTGGTCGAGAACGCTCATGTTGGGCCAACGCCGCAACCGACCCCTCTCACAATACCCGGTAGGAGACTGCGGCCACAGAAACCTTTTCTTATCAAGGAGATAATCATGCCATCATCAGTTGTTCTCATTACTGGGGCCCTCACGGGCATCGGCCGCGCTGCGGCGGTCTCGTTCGCGAAAGCCGGCGATCGCGTTGTTGTTTCTGGGCGCAAGCCGGATGCCGGTGAGGCACTGGTTCGCGAACTCCGTTCGCTCGGTGCCGAAGCCGAATTCGTCCAGGCCGATGTGCGCAAGGAAGACGATGTCCGTCGCCTCGTCGACCGCACCGTCCAGCGCTTCGGGCGTCTCGATATCGCGGTCAATAATGCCGGCACCGAAGGCAAACCCGGCCCGATCACGGAGCAGACCGCGGAAAGCTATTCCGCGACGTTCGACACCAATGTTCTCGGCGTACTCCTGAGCATGAAGCACGAAGCGCGCGTCATGCAGGGACAGTGCAGCGGGACCATCATCAACATCTCCTCGACCTATGGGCACGAGGGCGCGGCGGGGGCCCCGATCTATGTCGGCAGCAAGCACGCCGTCGAAGGCATCACCAAGTCGGTGGCGCTCGAGCTCGCGAAGTCAGGGATACGTGTCAATGCGGTGGCGCCTGGCCCGATTGACACCGGCATGTTGACCCGCTTCACGGGCACGCCGGAGAACAAGGCGGCGTTGACGGCGACCGTTCCGATGGCGCGTCTCGGCCTCTCGGAAGAAATCGCCAACGCGATCGTCTTCATCGCGTCGGAGGGAGCCTCCTACATCACCGGCCATGTCCTCCACGTCGATGGCGGCAAGAGCCACTGACTCTGAGGGCTTTCTCGTTCGCGCTTCATCGATCGGGCTTGGTCACGGCAGTCGATTGTTGCGACCAAACCCGATTGGCGCGCAACGCATTTCAAATGGTGGGAGGAGCCCCATGGGCAACGTAGTGACAAAGCATAGCATTTCTTCCGAGCTGGCACAGAAGATGATCGATCAAGCGGTGGCAAAAGCCAGACAAATGGGGGTCGCCGAGAACATCGCGATTCTCGATGACGGCGGCAATCTCAAGGCCTTTAGCCGGATGGATGGGGCCCCGATCCTTTCCATCGAGATTGCGCAGAACAAGGCGTACACAGCTCTGTTCGGCGTCTCCACCCAGGACTTTTTCGACTTTATCCAGCGCGACCCGTCGCTTCTGGCTGGGATCCCCACGCTTGCGCGTGTGGCGGCGTACGGAGGAGGTTTTCCTATCAAGGTGGGCGGAGAAGTCGTCGGGGCAATCGGGGTGAGCGGGGCTCCCACGGTGCAGCACGACGTCGATTGCGCGAAAGCAGCCCTTGCGCTCGTGCCCGATGCGGTGCCAGCCGAATAATTGGAGCTCAGATCGTGATGATTCACGGCCGTCCAGAAGAACAAGCGCTATGAGCACACCTTCGGAGAGCGCTCATCGCCGACACAAGCGCTGCGTTGACAATTCGCGAGGCGTCGTATCCGCCCGTTCGGTATATCCCCCGTCGGGACGTCGATATGGCCGCGCTTATGCGCAGCGAACACACTTCGTATTGCCCCTACAAAGGCGACGCTTCCTACTACAGCATTCCTGCTGGCGGTGATCGTTCACGCAACGCGGTGTGGACTTATGAGGCTCCATTTGAAGCGATGGCGCAGATCAAGGATTATGTCGCCTTCTACCCGACCGGGTCGACGAGATAAGTTAACCGTCGATGACCCCGATGATGGAGATGGCGAACTGAAGGGCGCTCGACCCGACGCGCGATCACCCTCACAAGAAAGCCATCTCGCTCCTGGCGCTTTCTGTGTCGCATCTCGATGAGCACTGGGATGTGGAGGAAATCCCGCTTGGGCTTACAGAGGAAGCACGCCCGCCCCGGCCCTGGCAACAAAAGGGGCATGGCACGTTGGGCGGCCGACCATGCCGTCGACAGGATCCGCGATCGCTTCGGCTGGGATGCTATCGGATACAGATCGGTGGCGCTGGGCACCTCGTCTTTCGTCCCCGACGAATTTCGAAATCTGGCCGAAAAGAAGCTGTGACAGTCACCACTACATTGTGTGTCCAAAGGTGCGTGCTCAGAACCGGGGCGGCAGCGCGCATCGTTCTCAAGGCGGCCTTACTTCCGTTTTTCTTCTTTCGATAAATCGGATAGAAAATCCGCAAGCGCGCGTTTCCCGGCAAATTCGGCGGCCATCTCGGATTGGAACCCGTCTCCGACTATCTTAATGCCCAATGGGCTGCTCTTGCGGCATATCTCCCAGCTCCAGCGATCAGGGGACACACCCCGCCGAGAAGTAATGAGATAATAGTCGCTGGGTTGAACGGCCATATCTCAAATACTAGACCGGACTGATGCATTGCAGCAGACCGTAGTTTAAGCAAAGCAGACCACTGCGTATTTCAGACCAGACCACTACGGGTCGAATCAGACCAGTACCCTATTTGGGCTCTTGCGACGCAGCCCACTCGGCGGCCTGGGCTCGGTTTTCAGCTCGTCGGCCTCGAACGAATCCAATCATGGCAAGGGTCGGGATCAGCACGGCTGCAGTTACCAACGTCGCCAGCGTCCACATGACGGCCCCATGTCTTTGACGCCTCGCCGATAACTTGGGCGGCTCGGGGCCGGTTCCTAGAAATCAGCCTTCAGCGTTCTGGGATTCGTGCCGGGCCGCCCCGACACTGTTCCCAAAGACTGCCCCAGTTGCTCCCCCGAGGCTGGGGTCATTTCTGCCCGAAATAGGCCCACTCGCCATTTCAAATCAGGCCACTCGTTTTGGAGCTATGGGGTTCACGACTGCGGTCTCGGAGACGGGATCAGGGCCGGACTGGATCATGCCGTCGGAGCGTACGAATAGCTCTGAGTCGGGATCGACAGCTAACCGATCGAACAGTGCTTGCAGCTCGGGCCGGAGACCGTCGCCACAAAGGGCGGCAATAGAGTGAAACTTACGCATGTCGTGCTCCTATTTGGTTGGAGCACGATAGGAGTCTTCGCGAGGCGAGCCACCCGATTACCGAATAGCGCAAATCATGCCGTCACTCGCAAATTCAAAACAGGCCCCCTCGACATAGACGGGACGGATAACGGAACGTACGAAGCTGAATTGGCGATCATATCGTCCGTCAAGGTCCGGTTCTGATCCTACTGTCAGGCCATGTGGTCGCGGTATCAACGCACGGATTTGTCGGTATCCGATACGAACACAATTACATTCGGTGTCGTTGGAGCCGCGGTTGAAGCATCCCATCATGCCGAACAGAGGTCTCCAAGATAGGCGAGGCGGCTGCACGCTCCAGCAGGTTGCGAATTCGGGTGCAAACCCTCACGATGTGAGGCGGCAAATGCGTTGAATTGGAAGATGTCACTATTTGGACTCCCGTGCCTTGCCCAACAGCATCATCGCCGTTCCGGCGCTCATTCGCTGGATGCCGAGGCCTAAGGCCAGCACGAAGCCGAGCGGCGCCAGCATGACGATCCAGATCAGCGCCGCAAACCTGAGCCCCGCAGATAGACGAACTGAACCAGAATCCCGAACACCGGTCGGACCTCTTGTGCTCAGAACTGTGGACTATCAGGAGCATGCGTTGCGCAATGTACAGCCGCGTCAGCGGCGTGCAAAGCGAATGCAACAGACTCAAATAGCTATTGTGTTTCCTAGATCGTTCGCGTCGCCCGATGATAGTGCGAACGCCGACTCTTAACTAAAAATCTGCATCCCAGTGGGCACACTTGACCCGGACCGTCGACGAGCGCCCGCTTGTGGCGGTGTTGACGATTCAATGTCGTTGGTACCCAGTCGGTGCTCTGAGCTAGGACCACATTCATCTGGCGGTAGGCAGGATCATGAAAAGCGACACTTGGCCCAATGTTCGAGCGTGTTGAACGCCACGAGGCGAAGCGGGTCGTCGAATTGATGTCAGGACGAGCGCTTACTGAATGCCGAAATTGTAATCGCCAGGCCGGTTAAGGTTGTTTTGCGCTTTTCCGGAAGTCGCGCGGTAGCACGCCGTACATGGCCCTGAAGCTTCGTCCGAAGTGGGTCATGTCGGAAAAGCCCCATCCTCGGGCTATTTCGCTCAAGGTCCTATGATTTTGCAGCGGGTCTTCCAGCGCTTGTCGGCAGCGTTGGAGCCGCATGGCTAGTGCAAGCCGCATGATCGAGGTGCACTCTTTAGCGAGCAAGCCGTTGGCGTAACGGACGCTCACTCCGGCAGCCTCGGCCACGGCCGCGGCATTGAGCTTCGGGTCGCTCAGGCGCGCTTCAACTGCTGAGCGCACGCGCAATAGCAACAACGACCTCGAAGAAATCCGCGAACTCGATGAGCCGGAGGTATTCAGTAGGGACATCGCGACTAAATCGAGAACCTGGCTGCTGGCAATTTCCTGTGCGGTGACGGTCAGCCGACCGGAGACACTTGGCAGCATCGCGAGGAACGATGAGGTCCAACGGTTTTCGGGCTTGGATGGCTTCAACGCAATCGCGGTCAGATCGCGAATCCTTCCGACACGAGATTCGAGCGCGTTCCGCGTCACTTTGACAACGAGCAATGAAGCCGCCGAGAATCTTGCGGCATATGGCAAGTTTGGATCGAGCAGAGTTACGTCGCCCACGCCGAGAACGAGCTGGCGGCCGTCCTGTTCGAGCGTGAGCAAACCGGCGGTCTGACGGCAGATAAACAATTCGTCACCTTGAGATTGCGCGACATGCTTTACCGTACGGGACACGTCCATCGGAGAGTTTTCGAACAGCACAAGTCCGATGCCAGCCAGCATCCCGACTTGGAGCTCGGCGTTGAAGGTCCGCCGGCATTCAGGCGTTGAAGAATGGCCGACAAGATTATCACAAGCGACGCTATGCCAATAATCGAAGCGGTGCCGAGGATCCACATCCGTCGTCGAAAAGAGCTTTTTCATAAAGTCGATGCCTACACGGCCGATTCGGCTTGCCCACAGAGCCGATCTAAACTCGCTTCGTGGGAAGAGCTGGGCTTCCGTGAGACTACCAAACCATCGCTATTAGCGAAAAACAACCCGCACTAACCGAAAATCAGGCGCGGTTTGCTTCACGCGGGTCATTTAACGCGCCCTTAGGTTCAACGACCGGGAATCATTCGAAATCAACCGACCGTTATCACAGCCGTGGATAGATGGACGACGTATCGTCTTGGGATCTCCGCACATGAACCTCGCAGCGGCACTGATTTATTGGGTCATCATCGCTCTGTGGCTTGCCGTTCTCACTACCGCTGGGGTCGCATTCATCCGCAATCCTCGGACCTTTGGCGCGGTGCGACTGCTGCTTTTTGTGATCGCGATCGACACCGTTCGGAACATCATCGAGAACCTTTATTTCGGGCTTTACTTTGGCGGTCAGTACGGGCTGTTTCCGGCTGCCATCGTCGGAGTACTCGGCAATCCCGGCTATCTCATCATTCCGAAGGTAATGAATGTCATCGCGGCTTGCGCCGTGTTCGGCCTCCTTGTGCTCCGATGGCTTCCCTTGGCCTCCAAAGAGCGCGCTGAAGCGGATGCGGATATCCGCATTAAAACGCAGGCTCTCAATCAGGAAATTGAAGAGCGGCGGCGGCTTTTTGATACATCGCTGGATTTGATTCTGATCACCGATCGGAACGGAGTCCTTGGAAGGGTAAGTCCTAGTTCATTGGCGACGATCGGCTATCGGCCTGACGAAATGATCGGTCATAATGGTGCGGAATTTATCTTCTCGGATGACCTCGCAGCCACGCGGCAGGAATTACAGTTGGCGCGCACAGGCCAGCACCACATGCGCAATTTTGAAACCCGATACGTTCACAAAAACGGACGGATCGTTCCTCTGGCCTGGTCCGGCGTGTGGTCCGAGCCCGAGCAAAAGCACTTCTTCTTTGGCCGCGACATGACCGAAAGGAAGTCGGCCGAAGAGCAACTCCGTCGCCTCGCCCATATTGACCAACTCACCGGGCTTCCCAACCGCGTCAGCTTGCACAAGGACCTCGACACGATCTTGAGGGAGCGCGCAGGCAATCCCGCGCTTCCGGTCACTGTTGCGACGCTCGACCTCGACGCTTTCAAGGACGTTAACGACACACGGGGCCATTCGGTTGGCGACAAGCTCTTGCAGGAGGTCGCGCGACGACTGACCTCCGCACCGGAAAAGGCCCAAGTCTATCGGCTAGGCGAAGACGAATTTGTGCTGCTGCTTTCAGATTGCGGCGACCCGATACTTGCATTCGGTGTCGTGGAGACCCTTCTGAAACGCCTCGGCGGGCAATTTGACTTCGACGGCCATCAATTATTTATAGCCGTGAGCGCGGGCGTCGCTATTGCGCCTAACCACGGTTCGACTGTCGACGATTTGCTCGCCAACGCCGACCTCGCGCTTTATGACGCGAAAGCTGCCGGTGGGCGTTTATGCCGTTTGTATGTACCGACCTTACGCTCGCAGGCGAAACGTCGCTGTGAACTCGACATGGAGCTTCGGCGCGCATTCGCCAATCAAGAGTTCCTCCTGTACTTTCAGCCTCAGGTAAGATCGAGCGATGGTTCAATCGTAGGCGCCGAAGCCTTGCTTCGCTGGCAGCACCCGGAGCGGGGTATTTTGGCGCCGGGAGCATTCATAGATGCACTCTGCGAAAGTGCTGTCGCGATCGAAACCGGCCGGTGGATACTCAATAGCGCATGCAAGACAGCAGCCTGCTGGCGAGCGAAAGGCCTGCCGTCCATTCGTATGGGCGTGAACCTCTTCCCTGCCCAATTCCGCAACGGCACCCTATTGCAGGATGTGGAGCAAGCCTTGTCGGAAAGCGGCTTGGCTCCAGAATTTCTTGAACTCGAAATTACCGAGAATATCGCGCTCGGTCGAGAGGAAGGGACGCTGTCACCTTTGAAAGAGCTGCGAGCCAAGGGCATAGGCATTGCATTCGATGACTTCGGTACCGGCTACGCATCGCTAAGTTACCTCACGCGCTATCCGCTGACCCGAATAAAGATCGATAGAAGTTTCATCCAGCAGATCGGTGCGCAATCCGCCCCCGAGGATACGGCCATCGTACGCTCTATCATCGGCATGGGAAGCAACCTCGGACTTGAGGTCATAGCTGAAGGGGTCGAAACCGCGGCACAAGCGGACTTTCTAAAAGCGGAAGGCTGCCATGAGCTTCAGGGGTATTTGTGTTCCAAGCCGCTCCCGGCAGAGGCATTTGAACAAGTGCTTCAATCACGCGCGTCGGTGCACACGAAGCGGGTCCATAGCGGTTGACGCGCAGGACCGGCCGGCGAACAAGCTATGGGGTGCACAGACCCAGCGCTCGCTCGCGGCGACGCCTACCGTACCTCCACCCGCCACCCGACCCGCATCCACGTGAGGACCACGCGAACGATCGTGCGTCGGTCGGTTATGGCGGACCTGTTGGGCAGGTGGAGAAGCAGTTCGACGACTGCGAGCAGCATCAGCACGTTCCAAAGGGCGACCTGATTTCCGTTTGCCATCCCGATCTTCTGGAATGTCGAGAAATGATGTCATATGCAATGTGACTGTCGGCGGCGACGACTCTGTTGGCGCCGCCGGATTGTCTGAAGATTCGCAGCCGGCACGTGCTGTTGCTGGAAGCGGGTTTGGGCCGGCCCGGCCCGAATGTGCCCGACAACAAATCTCTTGAGATCGCCACCATGCGGGCTGGTCAGGCTCAGAAACTCTGCCGCGCAGACGGGCCAGCCGAGCTTTCTGGGCGACGAATCACGGCCAGAAGCATGAACTCGGCGGCGCGACACTCATCGGCCACTGCTCGGCCAAGCTCGGCTATTCGGCGGCATTCGCCGTTTTCGTCACTCGCTTCATGCGAATGGCATCGCGACGCAGAAGCTCGGCAAGACTATCCGCGATGTTCCGACGGCCGAGAGCATCTAACATCGCAGTCTCGGCGTCGGTGGCGACCTCCGCAAAAAACCCGTTGATATTGGCGCTGATCCTGCATCGGGGCGCAACATCCTCCCGGCCGACAAGGAGCTTTTTGTCCTCCATCACTGCAAGATAGAGATCCCGCAATGTGATCTGCTCGGCCGCCCGGCCGAGGTGAAGACCGCCGCCCTTGCCGATCGCTGCGACGAGCATGCCCTCACGAGTCAACGGGATCAGCAGCTTGCGAATGAAACTCGGGTTTGTGCCGAGGCCCTCCGCCAGAGTTCGACTCGTGCACCGGAAGCCATCCTGATCCGCCAGTGCCACGCTCAGCACCATCTGGAGCGCGGTCGAAAAGCGTAGATCAATCATGTGTTTACCTCGTCGCCGCAGGTGCAGCTCACACAATTCTGTGAGAATGTATCTGATATGGTTGCATTTATAACTTTAAATGTATCATATAAGGGTGCATTTGAGGAGGGGTGGTCCCCATCCGCGCCTGACTCCGCAGGAGCACAAATTGTCGGCCGTCCAAACGAATATCCCTGACTCTCTCGAAGTCCTGTTCAAGCCCACTCGGATTGGTGGTCTCGAACTGCGCAACCGTATCGCGATGGCCCCGATGACCCGCGCCATGTCGCCCGGAGGCGTGCCGAGTAAGGATGTCGCACGCTATTATCGGCAGCGAGCCGAGGGCGGCGTCGGCCTCATCATTACTGAAGGCACGTTTATCCCTCATGCCAGCGCGGGACACGATGAAAACGCGCCCCGCATCTACGGCGATGACGCTCTCAACGGATGGCGGCGGGTGGTTGAGCAAGTGCACGACGCGGGAGGGCGGATCTTCGCACAGCTCTGGCACGTCGGGCTGGTCCGCAAGCCGCAGGTCGACGGCGTGGGGCGTCTCTATGACGGTGGTCCCGGCAGCGACGACCGCTTCAGCCCTTCCGGCATCATCGGAGGGAACGGTCTGCCTTTCGAACGGGTCGGGTGGCCGGCAACCCCAAGCGAAATTCGTGGCGTGATAGAGGCCTACGGCGCCGCAGCGCGCACCGCAAAGGAGTTGGGCTTTGACGGCGTCGAAATTCACGGCGCGCATGGCTATCTCATCGATCAGTTTCTCTGGGATCAAACCAACCAACGCGAGGACGAGTATGGCGGCGACATCGGCCGCCGAACCCGTTTCGCCGCCGAGGTCATTCAGAAGATCCGCGCGAATGTCGGGCCGGATTTCCCGGTGGTCCTGCGGCTGTCGACCTGGAAGCAACAGGATTATAGCGCGCGGCTCGTGGCCAGCCCGGACGAATGGGCTGCTATCGTTCGCCCCCTCGCGAGGGCCGGCGTCGACGCATTCCACCTGTCCCAACGCAGATATTGGGAAGGTGAGTTCGGCACAGAGGCAAATCTCGCGACCTGGACGAAGCGGCTAACGGGAAAGCCGACGATCACCGTCGGCTCGGTCACGCTCAACAACTCGATGGCCGAGATGATGCGTGGCGAGGGCAGCTTGCCCGAGAACAATCTCGCCCCGCTGCTCGCAGGGCTGGACCGCGGCGACTTCGACCTCGTGGCGGTGGGAAGAGCGCTGATCGCCAACCCCGATTGGCCGCACCGTGTCCGAAACGGCACGCCTTTGATCCCTTACAGCCTCAGCATGCTTCAGACCCTCGTCTGACGTCCTTTTCTCCTTAGCCCCGCAAGAGAACCATCATGTCCAATCAAAACTCCACACCCAAGATGATCCTCGTGACCGGCGGCGGCCGTGGTCTCGGCCGCAACACGGCGATATCAGCTGCAAGAGGTGGCTTCGACGTCATCATCACATATCATAGCAACAGAGATGCAGCGGCCGAGGTCGTGCGCGAGATTGAAGGGCTCGGCCGCAAGGCGGTCGCCTTACGATTGGATACCACTGCTGTCGGCTCTTTCGACGCCTTTACCGCCTCTCTGCGCAGCGAGCTCGGTCGACTCGGACACGAGAACATCCACGCTCTCGTCAACAACGCGGGCATCGGGCTGGATGCCCCATTCGCGACGACATCGGAAGAGCTTTTTGATCGCCTTGTTAACGTTCATTTCAAGGGCGTGTTCTTCCTGACGCAAAAGCTCCTGCCGATCATCGCCGATGGCGGTCGCATCGTGAACTTGTCGAGCGGCCTTGCGCGGGTGGCTCTGCCCGGCTTTGCCGTCTATGGAGCCCTGAAGGGTGCGATCGAGGTGCTCACGCGCTATCTCGCGAAGGAACTTGGGGAACGCAGAATAGCCGTGAATGTTGTCGCGCCCGGCGGAATCGAAACGGATTTCGGCGGAGGGGTGCTGCGCGATATCCCTGAGGTGAATGCTTTCATCGCGTCGCAGACAGCGCTGGGGCGCGCCGGGGTGCCCGACGATATCGGACCTGTTATCGCGGCGCTGCTGTCCCCCTCTCATCGTTGGATCAACGCTCAGCGTATCGAAGTGTCCGGGGGATGGGGGCTCTAAGCCTCAGCGCTATGCGAGGCCTGGACCGCACCCGTTGAGTGCTGCGTTCTGTTTCACGGATTTGCACCGGTCAGCTGCCGAGGGCTCAATGCGCGGAATGAGCGATATGGAACGGCCGCTTTTGGCGGATACTGTTGAAAAAGTCTTTTCCGGCTGACGAAAGAAATTTTTTAGGACCGCTGATGCGTTTCGTTCGCCGCGGCGTGAAGGACCACAACACCTTTCACAAAAACGACCACGGACCTTCGTATCGCTCCTAGCGAGCATTGCAGTGGTAGAAACGTCCAAACATCGGCTTTCGCGAGATATCGGCGCGAAGCGGTCATTGAGCCAATTCAATATGTCCGTGATTCCCTAAACTGAGACACGCTGCTCAGATCGATAACGATTTTGCCACGGCTCGCGCATGTTCGATGAACAGCTTCGCGAACGGTCCTGGAGTACGGTTCTTGACGGTGAGGATCGCGATCGAATAGCGGGTGGCCGGTATCGTTGTCTGCAGGATCTTCAACCCAACGCGTCCAGCGCTGAAGCGGGCAACGGAGTTGGGCAAGATGCCGACGAAATTGCCGGTTGCGATCAGCGTAGTGGTCAGTTGAACGGATAGCGTCGCGACCGCGACCCTTGGGGACTTCAATCCACTGGCGGCAAAGAGTCCCGAAATAATCGAGCCCGGCGTGCTGTCATGGGGTGGAAGCACCCAGGATTCGCCCATCAGATCTGCAAGCTCGACGCGACGCCGGCGCGCCCATTGGCTGCTCGCGCCAGCGACCGCGACAAACGGTTCCTGCAGCAGCGGTTCAGAAACCAGATCGTCCTCGACAAAAGGGTCCGGCATCCGCCCAATCAGAAGCTCGACCTTGCGCTCGCGCAATAGATTGAACTGCAGCAGCGCCATGTCGGCATGGACCACCTGCAAACGTACGCCCGGATGTTGCCGCAACAGACGCGCCGAGATCGCCGGCATAATGCCAGCGTTCATGATTTCAGGACAACCGACGGCGAGATCGCCTGACGTTGGATCCGTCAGGAACTCGATCTGCCTCAGGCCTTGCCGCATGTCGTCGAAAACATTCACGCCGCATTTGAGCAGGGCCTGACCATAAGCGGTCAGTTCGACCCCTTGCGAAGTGCGGTCAAACAATTTTACCCCGAGCGTATGCTCGAGATCGGAGATTGTCTTGGACACGACGGGATGCGAGATCGCCAGTTTTTGTGAGGCCTTGGCCATACTGCCCGCCTCCGCCACCGCAAGGACGACGTGAAGATCGCGCAGCCTGATACGGCGACCGATCCGGTCCGACCAATCCATTCTCGCCCCCTTAGTCTCTAGGCTACAGGGATGTCCAAAAATCAGACTTCCAAGCTACAGCCGAGAGAGGCAGGATTGCAACTTGCGATCGGCGGATTCCCAAAGTCCGAGCCGACGCTATGGAGGGCACAGCGATGCGTAGAAAATGTTTTCTCGGAGCTGCCGTTGTCGCCATTTCAATCGCCACCGGGGCCAGCGCCTCCGGGCAGGGCACCGTCAAGGTCGGCATGGTGATGCCCTTGACCGGCCCGCTCGCGGCGGCAGGCCAGCAGGTGATCGCGGGCGCCCGCCTTTACATCAAACAGCACGGCGATCGGGTGGCCGGCAAGCAGATCGAGCTGATCGTGAGGGACGATGCCTCCTCTGGCGAGACCGGCAAGCGCCTGATCCAGGAGCTCGTCGTGAACGACAAGGTCGATGTCATCGGCGGCGGTCTAACGGCCGATCTCATACCAAGCGCTCCATTGCTGACCGAAGCCCAGAAGCCGACCGTAATCATGTTGTCGAGCACGACTGCGGTCGTCGAGAAATCCCCATTCTTCGTGCGGACAAGCTGCACGCTGGCGCAATCATCGGCCATCATGGCGGATTGGGCGATGAAGAAACGGCTGAGCAAGGCCGTCACGCTGGTAACCGAATTCGCGCCTGGCCTAGAGGCGGAAGAGACCTTCACCGACAATTACAAGGCCGCCGGCGGCCAGGTAGTCGAAGCGATCCGCGTGCCGTTGCGCGGCCCCGACTTTGCGCCATTTCTGCAGCGCGTCAAGGACGCGTCCCCGCAGGCCCTGTTCGTGTTCATCCCTTCCACACAGGCCGCGGTTTTCGCCAGGCAATTTGTCGAGCGCGGGCTCGACAAGGCCGGCATCACGCTGATCGGGCCGGGCGACCTCTCCGATGACGAAGCCTTGCAGAACATGGGCGACGCGATGCTGAGCACGGTCACGGCGCATTTCTACTCGGCCTCGCATGCCTCCGCCCTGAACAAGGCGTTCACCGAAGCTTATCAGCAGGAGACCAAAGCCCGCGCGAATTTCATGGCGGTCTCCGGATATGACGGCATGCATCTCATCTATGAAGCGCTGAAGAAGACCGGCGGCTCGGCCGACGGCAAGACGCTGGTCGCCGCTATGAAGGGCATGAGCTGGGAGAGCCCGCGCGGTCCGATGTCGATCGATCGCGACAGCGGAGATGTCGTGCACAACATCTACATCCGCAAGGTCGAGAAGGCCGATGGCGAGCTGCGCAATATCGAGTTCGAGACCTTCGGGAACGTCCGTGATCCCCGCGTGGCGGCGAAATGAAGCATCTGCAAGTCATTGTCGCCGGTGGCGGCGTCGGCGGGCTGAGCCTTGCACTCAGCCTGCATCAGGCTGGAATAGCGGTGCGGGTCTATGAGGCGGTGCGCGATCCTTCTCCGCTCGGTGTGGGCATTAACCTGCAACCGACCGCGGTCCGCGAGCTGACCGAGCTTGGACTTGGCGACGTACTTTCGGTGTCGGGCATGGCTACGCAGCGCCTCAACCTCTGCAACAAGTTCGGACAGCTCATCCACGGCGAGCCAAGGGGAATCGCCGCTGGATACCGGTGGCCGCAGGTTTCAATCCACCGCGGACAATTGCAGGTCCTCCTGATTCACGCCGTCCGCGACCGCATTGGAGCTGAAAACTTCCGAAGCGGGTTGAGGTTTGCGGGCTTCGAGCAACGCGGCGACAAGGTCGTGGTTCGCTTCGTTGATCGAGATTCCAGGTCCGAATTGACCGACGAGGCCGATATTCTCGTTGGGGCCGACGGCATCCATTCCGCCGTGCGCCATCAACTTTATCCGACTGAAGGCGAGCCGCGCTTCGCGCAGCAGATCCTGTGGCGTGCGGCGATCGAAGCCGATCCTTTCCTCGATGGCCAAACCATGGTGATTGCAGGTCACTTTCATCAACGCATCATCGTCTATCCTATCGGTAAGGCCGCGAGCGGCAAATTGCTGACCAACTGGATCTGCCAGATGACGGTGCCGGATCAGGCGCCGTCGCGGGAGGATTGGAACCGGCAGGTCGAAAAGAAAAAGGTCCTTTCCGCTTTCGGCGGTTGGCGATTTTCCTGGCTCGACTTGCCAGCGCTGATCGAACGATCGTCCAACATCTATGAATTCCCGCTGGTCGATCGCGATCCGGTCTCGGCTTGGACGTTCGGCCGCGTAACACTGCTGGGCGATGCGGCACATCCGATGCAGCCGATCGGCGGCCAGGCCGGCTCGCAGGCCATCCTAGATGCCCGAGCCCTCACGCGTGCATTGATCGAAACCAGCGATCCCGCCGCTGCGCTCGCCCGTTACGACGCCGACCGCAGGCCTATGATGAACGACATCATCCTGCGAAATCGGAATCTCGGACCCGAGGCCGCGATGCAACTCGCCGAAGAGCGAGCGCCGAACGGATTCGCCCGGGTCGAAGACGTGATTTCGCAAGATGAACTGGATGTCATCGCGAAGTCCTTTGCGGCCGCCGCAGGCCTCGACGTCGAAACGGTTAATCATAGGCCATCGTATCTGTCTCCTTAGGTAAGAAGTTTCTACGGCTGGAATTGGCGCAAAGCGGGCCTTCGACGAAGCGCAGGGGGCGGGAAAGTGCCCCAATCGGGTTACCGGCAGGCCTTGCACGTGCGCAACCCTCAAGTCGTCGGCGAGGGCACGTTGAGGCCGACGGCCGCATTGTCCGCAGGTGAGCCATTCCAGTATCCAAACTCATTCGACACTTTCAGGAAATGTTGCAGCCGCTCGGACGTGACCGGCTCCGGCGCTCCGGTTCCAGCTAACACAACGCCAATACGGGCGAAGAAACGGCCCATCCTGACAGTACTGATGACGAGCGAGACCGCGGGTTCGCGCGCAAGGTCACGAAAGCCGTGCCTGGCGCCGCCCGGCACATAGAAGACGCTCCCAGGACGAATTGGCAACCAGCGGGATCCGCTCGCCGACTGGGACAGGCCTTCGAGTGTGCCCGACTCCTGGACGAAGATCTCTGGATCGGCGTGACTGTGCAGCGGCACGATGCCGCCCGGCGCGATCGTACCGCGCATGATACACGGGTCATGCGCTTCCCCCGCAAGACTCGTCAGCAGCTCAATCACCGGGCCGAAGACGTCGAGTCTCCCCCCAACTGTCGATTCGACAAGATACGCAGCCCCTACTCTTCTGCACATCGCGCACCAGGGTGTAGCCCCAAGGGAGCTCCTATTTGGCATACACGGCCCCCACTGGCTAGATTCCGTACGCTTCGAGCCAGCACTGATCAGAGCTATCCCGATGTCATTCTCGACCGCCTCACTTGCTCATCAATTTGGAAGGTGGTCAGTCGGGGACCAGTCTACGGTGAGGAGGCTGACTGTCCGTCGGCATCCAGAACTTCGCGTTGGCGGGCAAAAAGACAGTCATCGGTCGGCGCCATTTTCACATCTGCTGGAATGCCTGCAGCGCGAATGTCAAACGAATGCTTGGAAAGGACCAAAGCGCGACCTCGAGGGGAGACTGCTCTTGGCGCGAAGCGGCCAGTCGCAACATTGGCTACCGACAAGCTTCTGTCTTGCCGACAGAAAACGTCTATCCCCGCGCAAGAACAATGTCGAAATTCAGCACGCGGCCGAATCCAGCTTCCGATGGAACCGGCGTTGCGATCAGCAAGTCCGGACGTAGCGCGGCGTTGAGCAGCCGGTCGCACGCATTGAGCGGCTCGTCGGGAAAATACATCTGGGTGATAAGCCTTTCGAACCGGCCGTGAACCTCGAAATGAACGTGCGGCGGCCGGATCCAGTCCGGACCTGCGGGATAGGCTCCGGGCTTCACTGTCTTGATCCGATAGACGCCGTCATCGTCGGATCGAATGCCGACACAACCGACGAAATGTGGGTCGAGCGGCGCGGGGTTGGAGTCGTTGACGTGAACGTAGCGGCCAAAGCTGTTGGCCTGCCAGATCGTGACGGGTACGGCGCGTACAGGTTCGCCGGCGAGATTGAGGATCCTCCCGGTCACTTCGATGATCTCTCCCTGCGCCAACCCATCGATCCCGTTGACCGAAGTCAGATCGAACTGCAGGACCGGCGCATGCCCTGTTGGGAAATAGGGTCCGAGAATCTGGTCCGGCGTCCGGTGCCGGCGCGTTCCATTTGAATTGCCCATGACTCGCTTCAATCCTCGGGCGTGAAGCCGGAGGCCCGCACGATCGGTCCCCAGCGGTCGAAGTCGGATTTGACCAGTTGCGCAAATTCCTTCGGCGTTTCAGCGACGGGGTCGACGGCAAGCTTGGCTAGGGCAGCTTTGAACGCGTCGGTGTTGACCAACGCGCGGATCGCGCCATTAAGGCGGGTTACCGTTTCAGCTGGTGTATTGGCCGGAACAAAGACGCCAAACCATTCATTGGTTTCCAACGCAGGATATCCGGCCTCCCGAACGGTAGGCACATCGGCGAGCTGCGGGGATCGTTGCGCACCGGTTGTCGCCAGCGCGCGGATGGCGCCGGATTCCACGTGCGGCAACGCCGTGCCGATCGGATAGATCGTTGCGGCAATCCGACCGCCGATCAGGTCCTGGATGCCGCCCGGACCGCCATAAGGCAGATGGACGAACTCGAACCGGCCGGCCTTGGCCAGGCTCATCCCGGTGAAATGCAGCATCGATCCCGCCGCCGCCGTGCCGTAGGTCGCCTGTTTGGGATTGGCCGCGCACCATTTCACGAAGTCGGCCAGTGTCCGGACATCGGCAGGCACCAACGGGCCTACCGTGATCAGAAATGGAAACGAGCAAACAGTGGTGACGGGAGCGAAGTCCTTGAACGCGTCATAGCGAAGCGACTTGTAGACGTGGGGGAATACCGCGACGCAGGAGGCGGGCGTCAGAATCATTGCGGTGCCGTCGGCCGGGCTGTTTTTCAGCGCGCCGAGCGCCAGACGCCCGCCGGCGCCAGGACGATTGTCTACGATGAATGAAGGTGCGTAATCCTTCATTCCCTCAACCAGCATTCGGGCGACTACGTCAATCGCGCCGCCGGCGCCGAAGCCCACCAGCATGCGTGAAACGGCCTCGGCTGTGGCAGTGCGGATCGCGTCCGGGAAAATGGCGGCGAGGCCACCGGTGCACGCCAGCGATAACAGGCTTCGTTTTGTGATCATGGCATCGCCCTTACTTCCGGTCCGGGTGAATTATCGAACCGCGGACACTCTGGTCGGCCCAAGCATTATCTGGTAGACCGAAAATTGCGGTATCCCTGTAACCCCCAGGTTAATGCTAGAAAATGGACTGGTCAGATCGAATCGGCCGCCAATTGAAGTTGCGTGACCTTCATATCCTGATGAAGGTTGCCGACACCGGCAGCATGGCGAAGGCGGCGGCCAGGCTGAGGATTTCCCATCCCGCAGTCTCGAAAGCGATATCCGAAATCGAAGGCACCCTCGGGGTGCGCCTGTTCGACCGTAATTCGCAAGGCGTCGAACTCACCGCCCATGGCGAAGTGCTGCTTCGCTGCGGCATCAACGTCTTCGACGAAATGCAGCAGGGCCTTCGCTCGCTCGAACATCTGTCCGATCCGAACACAGGCGAGGTGAGGGTGGGGTGCACCGACATCATTCTACACAGTCTGGTGCCGCCAATCGTACGAAAATTTTCGGGGAAGTATCCCGGTGTCGAGCTTGACGTGAAGCTGACGAATCCGGGTGACCATCAGATCCAGGAATTGCGTGAACGCAAGATCGATCTGCTGATGACGAGGGCCACGAGACAGCAGGACGATTTCCACTCCGAAGTCTTGTTCGATGAACCCTTTGTCTTTGTCGTAGGCGCCCACAGCGAACTGGCGCGAAAGCGCCGACTTACCTTGACGGACATCATCAAGGGCAATTGGGTCTTGCCACCCTATGACGGCGCGCCAGGCGCCCTCGTCAGCGAGGTATTTCGAGCCAATGGTTTTGCACCACCGAAGCCGCTGGTCAAAACCATAGCGATTCAGCTCACGGTGTCGCTCATAGCGAGTGGAGAATTTGTGGGAATTCTCCCGACATCCGTCGCGACATTAGGCGTGCACCAGGCCGCTTTGAGGGTTTTGCCGCTAAAATCCCCGGGCCCGCGAATTTCGGCCGAGATCGTGTTCCTGAGGAACCGAACGCTCAGCCCTGCGGTCCAATCCTTCTTAAACTGCGCGCGTGAAGTCGCGAAATCGCTGGTTCACATATCTTGATCAATCGAATGGTCTCGCATCGATCGGAGTGAGAGGCCGCTTCTGGCGCGGAGCGGCCGTTTACGGGCATGTCCGTTCCTGGGTGAGGAGCGGACATGCCACACCGGCGGGCTAAGGTGGCCTTTTGATTCCAAGCGGAAGTCGCAGCCCTGGCGATCGCACTATGCCCGATTGGACAACATCGGCACGGTGCTTTGCGCGCTGCGCGATCGTCGACGACAATCTCTATTGCTCTCCGTCTACGACGGCGATTGCACGAGATACATCCGCGACTTTGTCGTCACGATTCAACGTCGTAGTGACACTTGTCGAAGGGAGAGATGCCGTGATTCCGTCTTATTCAGCCGGTGCCAATGCCTCGCCAAGCGTCAATGATGTACCTTCGGGTCTCCGCGAGATTAAACCGCGACCCGCGGGCCGCCGCCAACTCGAATACACCGTCACCCAGCCTGGCCCTGCCTTTCTCGACGGCGTCCCGAGCTACTTTATCAAGTTTTAGCGGCGAAACCTTGAGCGCTCCGGCCAGCACAGCAAGGTGTTCATCGGCTTCGAGCTGAACGAGCGGTAAAATCAGGGAGCGTATTGTAAGCCAGTTGTAGAATGCTGCCCCGTGGCTCGGAAGATCAATCAGGGTGCGCATATGAATAGCCAAAGCTTCGATCGGCGCAGCCTGCGCGGCTTGTAGATCAGCGATCAGTTGTTTGACGCGACGGGCCCCCAAATGGTTGCCTGCCATATTCGCCCATTCGACTGAGGTTTGGTACTCATCGATCGCTTTGCTTGTGTCCTGCGCGATACCGCCGCGTGCGTAATGAACGTACCCCATCAAAGTGGGCTGCATGGCCTTCTGCCCGGTCTGGGCGGCTTCCTCGACAAGTTCTCGGGCGCCATCCAGATCTCCCATCCGCACCTTGACGAAGGCGGCCATGCATAGGGACATCACCTCGCAGGCAGTGTTTCCCGCGCTTCGTGCTTGCTTCACCGCCGTCACGTGATGCTCGATGCAGGCGGCCGCGTCCCCGGACCATTGCGCCATCTGGCCGGCGACGTGGGAAAGCCAGCCTTGGCTCGATCGGGAGCCGACGGCTTCAGCCCTAAGACCCCGTTCCAATAAAGCAGTAGCTTTCTGCTGATCACCTTCATCGTGGAAGGCGTGGCCGGCGGCCCCGGCGAAGAACATAGGGGCCTGATCGAGCTCATCAGCTCCCGGCCTTGCTATGATCCGTTCGTACCAATTGCCCGTCTCTGTCCCTCGATGTGAGTAGTTGAACAGGAAGAGAGGAGCCGCCAGGTCCGCTGCCAGTTTCAGATCGCGCGTGATCGCCCGCTCGAAGGCTGCACGTAGATTGGACAGCTCATCGTAAATCGCGTTAGCCGCCTTGGCTTCGTTGACGCCCGCAATCTGCTGGCCGAGCTGCCCGCATCGGGTCGCATAGACTTCACCATGCCGGGTTTCCACCGTCTGAAGCAAACTGGTGTGGTCGAGCATTTCGCGTGCAAAGGCCTGGACGGTGTGCAGCATTCTTAGGAGGTGACGGCCGCCGACGTCCCGGGACAGCAGCGATGTTTCGACCAATTCGTCGAGCCCCCTGAGTACGTCGGATTCGTTGGGCATGTCCCCGGCACAGACCGCGAGGGCCTGTTCTTCGTGGAAGGAGCCGGAGAATACGGATAGCCGCTGCAGGACCTGGCGGCTGTTCGGATCGAGAAGGTCGTATGACCATTCCAGCGCCTGCCGAAGCGTTTGATGGCGGCCGGCTCGGCGCCGGAAAATGCTGGATTGCAGATCGAGCGGTTTTGTTACCCCGCTTTCGATGCTCTCTAGCGTATGTCGGCGCAGCTGAGCAGCTGCAATCTCGATGGCGAGCGGAATGCAATCGAGATTTGTACAAATCCTCTCGATGATGGCAAGCTGATCTGATGTTGGTTGAAACCGTCGATTAGCTAGTCGGGCTCGCTCCACGAGCAGACGAACTGCCGCGGGATGCCCAGACCCATCATGCGAATGGGAATCCAGCGAGGAGACCTCGTAGACGGCCTCGCCCTCCACCTCAAGCGCGCGCCGGCTGGTATTGATCAGGAACAACTCGCCGCAGGTCGAACCGAGTTCGGTGACTGCATCCGCAACCGTATCGAGCACGTGCTCACAGTTGTCCATGAGCAGGATCGCACGAGCGTGGTGCAGACGTTCGAGGACCTGGATTCGCGGCTCGGCGCCGGGCACGGGCAGAATCAGCAGGGCCTCAGCAATGGCCGGCCACACCGCACTGTCCCGCTCCAGTGCTGAGAGATCAACAAGCCATGCGCCGTCAGGGAAGGTGGCTTCGATAGATCGGGTGTATTCTATAGCAAGCCTCGTTTTGCCGATTCCGCCGAGACCGACAAGGGTCAGCAACCTCGACTCAAGCGCCATTTCGGCAAGTTCGCCCAACTCCCGCTCGCGGCCAAGGAACGAGCTCAGATTTGCAGGCAGATTGCCGCTAGCCGTTTCCCGCTTTCCCCCGATCGGCGGGAACGCATTAGGCAGATCCGATGCACTCACCTGATGGACGCGGATCGGTTCGATACCTTTGAAATGGTGTTCGCCGAGGTCGGACAGTTGTAATGGTGCCTTCAAGAGGTCGGTCGTCAGCCGCTGCACCGTGACAGCCGAGAGCAGGATTTGATCGGCATTAGCCGCGCTCTGCAATCGCGTCGCCGTTGGCAAAGCAGGGCCAAAGAAGTCGTGATTCCCCCGCGCGCGCGTCAAGCCCGTGTGGATGCCAAATCGTATCTGAAGCCGTCCAGTGGGACCCCAGGCGATGCGGCGCATCTCACGCTGTGCTTCGATCGCGGCCATCACTGCGTCCAACGGTCGGTCGAAAATCGCCAGCACACCGTCGCCAGTGCTTCTAAAGGGGTCGCCAGAATGGTGGCGGATGGCCGCGTGAAGGATCTGGTCGTGCAGATCCATGGCGCCCATCATGTCGTTGGGGTAGCGGCGCAGGAGAGCGGTGCTGCCGACCACATCGGTCGTGAGAATCGTTCTTTCCCGGCTGTCCGCCGACGATTCCAACGATTCGGTCCCCGTCATTGGTCGGTACTTAACCACGAGAATAGGCTTGCTCTTTCCTGGCACTAGGCAAGGGCCACCGACAGGCACGCGCCCAGTCAAAGTTCGTAGGTTCGAATTCAGAAAACGACTGGCTCGCAAACTTGGCAATTCGCGGCCAATGGTCTCAAAAGTCTAGAAGCACGACGGCCAAAATAGTATTACTCGAGATCGCATTTTTTCACAATGTTCCGACCGATTTCCTGTTGGTGCCGCCGCGCTTCCAGCGGCCAGTTCTCGATTGCCGCTGGGGGGGGACGGGGTTGAGGCTCGGTAGCCTGCTAAGGTGCAAAACCGGAGCGAGATTGCGGTTCCGTTCTTTCCCAAGAGTGGTTTGGTTCAGGACTTGGCGTCGCGCACATTGGATATCTCATCCCTTTAGCGGCAAACCCGTCGACGTAATCTCCCGATGAAATAGCGCTTAAAGATTTGAATCCGGTCGAACACGGCGGATGTCAGGGGCGCAAATTGATCCACGGGACCTGATAATGAAATCTCACCGACATCATAAGTGCAGAACATAGTCCGGCCCTCAGGAATGACCGCGATTGGCGCAAAGCGGGTGTCGCAGAATGAGCGGTTATGGAACGACCGCTCATGGTGCCAAAAAAGCAACCTCGCCGTACGACCTTTCCTAATGCCGAGCAGACGTTCACTGGCCGCCAATCAGGCGACCTTTTCGCGCGCCTTGTTCGCTACGGACCACCGACGCTCGATTTCCTTCACTGCTACCGTCATGCTAGATAGATACTTTCGGGCGGCGATCTCTGGCGTCATCGA
The DNA here is from genome assembly GCF_000938235.1 of Bradyrhizobium sp. LTSPM299. NCBI lineage: Bacteria > Pseudomonadati > Pseudomonadota > Alphaproteobacteria > Hyphomicrobiales > Nitrobacteraceae > Bradyrhizobium > Bradyrhizobium sp. LTSPM299. The sequence goes on along the minus strand of NZ_JYMU01000098.1, from coordinate 130,764 downwards.
CGACGAGAAGAAAATCAGATTCTGGCTGCCGAGAACGGGCCGCCGCCCGGGATAGCCGACGCAATGGCGCTGATGCCGGCTTCGGCTCCCCCGACAGACGATGCGTAACCGTCCTTCTTCGTTTGCAAGAGGATATCTTCGATAAAGCGGCGATCCTTCGCCAGGCCGGCATCTTCCTCGACAAGCGAAGCGGTCAGATCAAGCATCTCGCGGCGCAACGCTGGTGGTGAGGCGGTTAGGATGGCCTTCCCAAGTGCGCTGCGTACCAGAGACCTCCTGCGGCCCACCATGGACCGATGAACCGAGAATGGACTGAAAGAGTGGGTGCTCTCGCGGATTAGACCGAGCCGAGTTCGAAGACCCCGAAGTCGCTCGGCCAGGACACGTCATCCAGCAGACTGAACATCGGCGGTAGCGCAGCCTGACTCGACAGGTTGCCCGGCAGCATAGGTTGATTTGCGGTCGTTCCGCGTTGATTGCTGTTAGTGCGAATAGAGCAGCAAACGCGAAGCGATCTAAGGGCAGCGCTGCAAAAGATTGCCGCAGCGTTGGGGGGCATTCATGGATTCGGCGTCGACGGCTGGACTTGACCGCAACCACTGGAGCAACGCCGACCCAATCCGGTGGGTGGAATTTGGACATGTCTGCTCCTGGGCCACCGAACGGAAGTGTCGATCATGCCGCAAGATGTCAGCCTTGAGGAGAAGAACAAACGGACGGAACTGCTAATGATCCAAACCGGATCTTGACTATCGCGTTTTGTGCGGAGCAATTTAGATCTTAATAAATAGGCGAAGGAGCAATTTCGATGGGCAAGATCTTGCGCATTCTCGTCGTGGCGGTCGCCGTCGCGGCAAGCGCTGGAGCAACGATGAGAGCCACAGACGCGCTGCCTTCGGAACCGTTGGCCGCCACCGCATCGAACCTCGGACAGAAGGCGCTCAATGATCCCGCCGCCTTCGATTTCGTGGAATCGCTGACCACCGAGATCGGGCCGCGTCTGGCCGGCACCGAAGCCCATCGGCGGGCGGTGGCATGGGCCGAGGCCAGGCTGAAAGCCGCGGGCTTCGAGAACGTGCACTCCGAGCCATTTAGCTTCCCCGCCTGGATCCGCGGCGCCGAGAGCGCTGACATCGTCGGTTCAGCGCCGCAGCATCTCGCTGTGACCGCATTGGGTGGCTCGGTCGCGACGGATGCGAACGGCATCGAGGCCGAGATCGCGCTGTTCCGGACCTATGACGATCTGCTTGCGGCTGCTCCGGGATCGCTCAGTGGCAAAATCGCCGTGGTGACACAACGCATGGTGCGGGCGCAGGACGGCAGCGGCTACGGCGCCGCTAACCCGATCCGGCGTTACGGTGCTTCCGAAGCCGCAAGGCGCGGCGCCGTCGCCTATCTGCTGCGCTCGCTTGGCACAGGCAGCCATCGTCTGCCCCATACCGGGGCCCTCAATTACGAGGACGGCGCGCCGCGGATTCCGGCAGCGGCGCTTGCGATTCCCGACGCCGATCAACTCGAGCGGTTGGCGGCGCTTGGTCCGGTACGGATTCGACTTCTGCTGACAACGACGATTCAAGAGAACGCGCCGTCCTGGAACGTCGTCGGCGAGGTCGGGGGTACCGAGCATCCGGATGAGGTCGTTCTGATCGGTGGACATCTCGATTCCTGGGATCTCGGCACGGGCGCCACCGATGACGGCGCCGGCGTCGCCATCGCCTTCGGCGCTGCCCGGTTGATCGCCGGCCTGCCGCAGCGACCCAGCCGCACGATCCGTGTCGTCTTGTTCGGCGCCGAGGAGCTGAATTTCAGCGGCGCCGCCTATGCCCGGGCTCACGAAGGGGAAATCGGTAAGATCGTGGTGGCCGCCGAAGCAGATTTCGGGGCGCGGAATGTCTATTCCGTTCAGCTTCCAGGCGCCGCCGCCGACAGTGATTTTGGCCGCACGCTAGCGCGGATCATTGCGCCACTCGGCGCTAACGTCGATCGCCGGCCGGCCCTCGGCGGTGGGGACGACATCCGTGAACTACAGAAAGCCGGGGTGCCGGCGGTATCACTGCGCCAAGACGGACTCGATTATTTTGACACTCATCACACCGCGGACGACACGCTCGACAAGATCGATCCAAAGCAGCTCGACCAGGCGGTCGCAGTGTGGTCGGCCTTCATCTATCTTGCCGCGGCAACGGACGTTGATTTCAGGAGCCTTGCACTAAGGGCAAAATAGCCCGCGCTGCGAGCGTGCATTGAATGACTACGCGCCGCCTCGCAGCAATTCTCGCCGCCGTTGTGGCTTTATTCTAGCCTTGTCCGTGCGCACACGTCGAGGCGTTGGTGCAACCGTAAGCATCCGGTGAGGACCGCGTAGCGGTCACTCAGGCCGCGTGATCGACGCGCTTGTTTTGGTCACGCCAGTTCCAGGGCAGAAGCTCATCCAGCCTGTGGACAGGGTGGTCGTTGATCCAGGCGAGAACGTCGGCAACGCCATTCACGATCACCGTGCTGGCGAGCGGTGGGTTACGCCTCCGCCCTACGTTTTTGTGTTTCGATGTTTGCGCCTTGCGCGTCACGGCGTCAGCAGCACTTTGCCCTGTCCTGCGATCGCCGTTTCGATCGCCTTTGTCACCTGTTCGAACGGGAACGTTGCGGCGATCGGGGTGGCGATGGAGCCGGAGGCCACCATCGGCACCAGGCGGTCGTACATCTCGGCGACCATCTTCGGCGTGGCTTTCTGCAACCAGGTCACCAGCCAGAATCCGCGAATCGTGATGTCTTTGAAAATCAGCGGTTGCGGCGGCGCCACCATGGCCTTGCGGGTCATTGCGCCGTAGGAGACCAACGTGCCGCGCTGCGCGAGGCTGCCCAGCAGACCCGTGGTTCCGGTGTCGCCAACCACATCGAGGGCCAGCGTGATCGGTGCGTTACCGGTGGCCTCCGCCACGCGCCTCGGCAGATCCGCTCCGTCGAGCAGCACGATATTCCCGCCGAGCGCCTTGATCTCGTCGACCAGTTCGGCGCGGCGGACCACATTGACGGTCTTCAATCCCAGCGATTTTGCGATCGGGATCACCGCGCGGCCGACGCCGGAGTTGGCACCGTTCTGAATTACCCACTGGCCCGGCTGCGGCGCCACGAAATCGGTCAACAGCAGGTAGGCGGTCGCCGGATTGACGCCAAGCATCGCGAATTGCTTGATGTCGCCGGCGGGCAACGGGCGCAACCAGGTGGCGTCGACCTTGATGCGTTCGGCCCAGGTCGGCGATCCGAACGGAACGATGGAGTGGTCGCCCTCCTTGAGATGTTTAACGTTCGAGCCGACCGCCACCACGCGGCCGGCGCCCTCTGCTCCGACGATCGACGGCAGCGGCGGACGGTAGCCGTAGTTTCCCGTAAACATGAATAGATCGCTGGGATTGATTGGTGATGCTTCCAGCGCGATCACAACTTCGTTCGGCCCGGGCGCGCCGACGTCCGGCACATCGGCGACTTGCAACACTTCGGTTGGTTTTCCGAACGCGACAATCTGAACGGCTTTCATGGGAATTCTCCGGATTACTGTGGTTGGCGCAGCCGTCATCGTTCTCCTCGGACACCCCCGAACGAAGCCGACTCGTTTCAAAGGTCAGATGACCACGCGTTGCCCGGCTGTTGCCCAAGGTTATATACTATACGGTATATAACAGAATGCTGCTGTCAAGAGGGGGGATCGAGCAACCGCAGCAGTTGTGCGGCCACCGCCTTGGTCTCGGCGGCGGAGGGGGTGTCCCTCGCGAGCACCATCAGTCCGGCATACGCCGCGATCATAGTGCGGGCCGTTGCAGCCGCGTTGAAATCGTCGGGGAATTCGCTCGCACCTTGTGTCAATCGCGCGGCGACCATCGCTTCGAGATCACGATAGAAGCGGATGGCGCTTCCGGTAATCTCGGCGTCGTCGAGCGCGCTATCGGTCAGCGTGTTGATGGAGAAACAGCCCCGGGCGCCGCGGCTGCCCGTGCACAGGGTGATATAGTCGGCGAGCCACGCCGCGATCGCCTCGCGCGCGGTTATCCCCTTCGCCAGCTGCGTTTTGGTGCGCTTGAGCAGAAAGCCGTGATAGCGATCCAGCGCCTTGCGAAACAATGCGTTCTTGTCACCGAACGCCGCATAGAGGCTGGGTTTGGTCAGGCCGCTCACTGCTGTGATGTCATCGAACGATGTGCCGTGAAAGCCCTTGCTCCAGAACAATTGAAGCGCGGCATCAAGCACGGTGTCGGGATCGAAGGTGCGGGGACGGGCCATGGATCCTACATAGCGTGGTTTTGGAAGAAGGGGAGAGGAAAAAAAATCGAGCTGGAAAAGTCTGATGCATTTCCCCACTGTCACGCGCATGCGGGCACGACAACGGAGACAGATGATGCGTTCCGACGCCAGGACTCAGGCCGCGCGAGCGGCCAAGCGCCGTGGCTGCGTGCTGGTGGGCGTCGCTCAAAACCAATCGGTCCATCACGTCGACCTCCGCGCAGGCCGCATCGTGGACCCTCGAGGAGTGCGACATCGTGACGGAATATTTTACGACGTGTGTACGCGGACCAACCTTGGTGGTACGCCAGATAACCCCAATTCTGTTTTGATGTGCCAGCCCCTAGACGCAGGCAATAGCGGGATGCGCCCACCGCTTGCCGACCTTTACATGCGGCATCGCCTACCCTGAAGCTTCTTCGAAGGCCTGTGCGAGAAGGTCTGCCAGCACGAGATGCTCGCGCTCGACGCGATGTGTAAATACTGCCGGTGGCAGCGGCCCAAACCCTAGCCCAGCCCGCCTTCTCATTGTGACGCTGGGTGCCAGGAGCGTGCCTGCCGCACTTGCATATCTCTGCCAGGCGCAGTCAGAGACCGCCGGTATTTGTCGCGCGCGGCAAAGCCGCCGCCGAAGGCGACGGCTGGCTTTTGTCGGTGGTGTGGCGCGCACGGGAAAATCGTAGCGATCTTGCGGTGTTCAACGCCACCGATATCGAAGCGGGTCCGACCGCGCTGGTTGAGCTTGAAAGCCGCGTCCCCGACGGTTTTCACGGCAACTGGGTCGACGCGAATTAAACGAGCTGCGGGATTCGTGCCCCGCAGTTCAGCAGAAAGCGAATTTCGACTCGCCGAAAGCTTGCTGATGCCGTGAACGTCGATCACCAGATGGCCACTGCCATCCCACAGATAGTCAGGATTACCCTGATCGGCTCGCTCGCCGGAGCAGTATATGGCTATTTTTCCACGGGGCGATCGGAGGCGTCGGTTTCTTCGGCGTAGAGCGCGGGATGCTGACCGGTGGCATCATCGCCAGCATTCTCAACTCGCTCGAAGCATTTGTGCCAACCGGTGGCGCTATCTGCCGTGCACCCTTTTTGCTGCATCTCGGTCTGAAGTCGCTGGTTACCTCATCGTGTTCCTGTTCGGTCTCGCCGTGGAGATCCTGCCCAGGATCGAGCGCCCCCGGGTACTGAAGGCGGAATCACGTCACCATCCAGTTTGAATAGATACAACGTGCAAATTTGCCGATTGGCGCCTTCCTGCGCCGAAATCTAGCTGTTCTTTTGATGGTCCTCAACTCAGTAAAGGGAGCCACGCGGCGTGAACGAGGATGTAACTCATGACGAAACACGGCGTTCATCCGAGAACCTCTCGGGTATGTCTGGCATTCGCGATAACGTTATGCGCCAGTCAGTTCAATTTGGCTTGGGCGCAACCGAAGCTGAAGGTTATCGCCTTGACCCAGATCGCCGAAGGGTCCGATCTGGATGATGTTCGACGCGGCATCATCGACACGATCACAAAGGGCGGCTTCGCCGACGCAACAATAAACTATGAAAATGCGCAAGGCGACGTTGGCACGGCAGTCCAGATCGCACAGCGGTTTGTCGGTATGTCTCCCGACATCATCATCGCAATTGGAACGCCGGTTGCGCAAGCTGTCATACGATCGACGAAAACCATTCCGGTGGTGTTTGGCGGAATTGGTGATCCGCTCGCCGCCGGACTTATTGCAAGCCTGGAGCATCCGAATGGAAACGCAACCGGAACCCGTGCCTTCACGCCCGTCGAGCCCCAATTAGACCTCATCGGGAAACTGGTTCCTTCCGCAAAGCGCATCGGCATTCTAAACAATCCAGCTGAGGCCAATTCGCGGTCAATTTCGGACGCTTTCATCAAAGCTGGCGAGGCGCGGGGCTACGCGTTTGTTCACCAGATGGTCACGTCTTCATCCGAGACCTACACGGCGGCCGGCAGCCTTGTCGGTAAAGTGGATGTCATATGGCTTCCGCCGGACTCTACCGTTGCCGCATCGCTGGAATCAGTGGTCAAGATTGCGCTGAGCAACAAGCTGCCGCTGTTCGGCGCCACGTCGGGTGCCGTAAAAAGCGGAGCGATCGGCAGCGTCGGTCTTGACTGGTATCGGATCGGCGTTGACACCGGTCAGGTGGCCATCCGCGTTTTGAACGGGGAAAGGCCGGCCGACATCGCAGTCGCCTCCGCTTCCGTCACGTCCCTGAGTTTGAATCCAAAATCGGCCAGGCTGATGGGGGTTGAATTGCCCGGCGATTTGACGGCCCAGGCAGCCAGAATAACTGAATAGCCGATGCCGGATCGCGCTCTCCTGCCGAGCTTGTCATGAGCTACTTTGCATTCCTCAACATTCTCGAAGCAGGTTTCCTGTTCGGGCTTGTCGCGCTGGGAGTTTATATCAGCTTTCGGATTCTGGCTTTCCCCGATATGACCGTCGACGGAAGCTTTGCGACCGGCGCGGCCGTTGCCGCTGCTCTGGTTTCAAAAAACGGCAATCCATGGCTCGCGACGGCGTTGGCGGTTCTCATCGGGATGGTTTGCGGCTTGATCACGGCGGTGCTCAATCGGCGCTTCGGCATGCTTCATTTGTTGGCGGGCATCCTCACGACAATCGGACTATTCTCGGTCGATCTCAGGATCATGGCGAGTCCGAATATTCCCCTGATGACCAAGGTTACCGTGCTCACGCCGTTCATGAACATGGGGCTTGCCGAGCCGGAAGTACATGTCGTCTTTGCCGGTGTGGTGTGCATCACAGTTGCCATTCTTCTGGCGCTGTTTCTGATGTCTGAATTCGGTCTGGCGATGCGAGCGACTGGCATCAATCCGCGCATGACCCGCGCCAACGGCAGCAGCATCGATATGAACGTTTATGTCGGACTAGCGCTCTCAAACGGCCTGGTGGCACTTGCCGGCGCGCTGTTTGCTCAAGCCGCGGGTTTTGCCGACGTGTCGATGGGTAGCGGGACCATCCTGTTTGGGCTCGCAGCCGTGATCCTTGGCGAGGTTCTGCTACAATCGTCCAGCATCATGCTAGCGCTCCTGGCCTGCATTGCGGGTTCTATTCTTTATAGGTTGGCTGTCGGGCTTGCGTTGAATTCGCAATTCCTCGGCTTCCAGTCTTCCGATCTTCGCCTTGTCACGGCGGCACTTGTCGCAGTCGCATTTGTTGTCTCGGCAAAGCGGGGCAAGTGGTCGTTCCGGCGTCGAAAGAAAGTAGCGACACCTTCCGAAATACCGTCGGTGGTACCATGATTTCGATTGACGATATCGCGGTCACGTTCGGCGCCGGAACTCCAAACGAAACACGCGCTTTGGCTGGCCTTTCGGTCAGCATCGGGGCCGGACAATTCGTCACGGTGATCGGTTCCAACGGATCCGGAAAATCCACGCTGCTCAATGCTATTGCTGGCGAAATTCCGGTCGACCGTGGGGCAATCCTGATCGACGACGTCGATGTTACCCGGTATTCGCCGCACCGCCGTGCGCGCCTGGTTGCGCGCGTCTTCCAGGACCCGATGGCCGGAACCTGTGACTCGCTGACCGTGGCGCATAATATGGCGCTGGCATCGCGACGAACGCGGTCTCGTGGGCTCCGCCCGGCACTTTCTGAAGGGGACACAGCAAGGTTTCATCAAGCGCTGATCCGGCTCGGTCTTGAAAATCGCCTCGGCGATCTGATCGGCATGCTCTCCGGTGGACAGCGGCAAGCGATCAGTCTGGTCATGGCTACGCTCGCGCCTTCGCGGATCATGCTTCTCGACGAGCACACCGCGGCATTGGATCCAAAGGCGAGCGAAAATGTCCTCAGTCTGACCAAGCGTATTGTCGGAGAAACCGGACTCACGACGATGATGGTCACGCATAGCATGCGTGACGCGCTAAGCTACGGCGACCGGCTGATCATGCTTCACCATGGCAGAGTGATATTGGACGCGCACGGAGGCGAAAAGGACCGTCTGACGATCCCCGATGTCCTCGATCTATTTGGCCGAATCAAGGGCGAGGCGGTGGAAGACCGCATGCTACTGAGCTAAGGCTGCGACCAAACCGGCGTTCATACAGGAAGGTGCTATGGGCAAGTTCAAGATCGGTATGTTGATCTTTCCGGATATGACAAATCTCGACTTTGCCGCGCCGCTCGAGGTTTTCGCGCGTATGCCGAACACGGAAGTTCATATCCTTGCGAGGGATCGCTCGGCGGTTAAAACGGACGTTGGAAGCTTCGTTCCGCCTACGATGGCTATTGGCGAGGAGCCCCCACTCAATTTGTTCTTCGTCGGCGGCGGCCCCGGAATCAATGCGCTTCTTGGAGACGAGGAAATATTGCGTTTTGTCGCAGAGAAGGGATTGGAGGCTGACTGGGTTACCTCGGTATGCACCGGGGCACTGGTCCTCGGCGCGGCCGGCCTGTTGCGAGGTTACAAGGCGGCTACGCATTGGACCGCGATGGAAGCATTGCGGCCGTTCGGTGCGGCGCCAACAGACAAGCGCGTCGTGGTGGATCGCAATCGCGTCACGGGCGGCGGTGTGACGGCGGGGATCGATTTTGCCCTGACGATTGTCGCGCTTCTTCATGGCGATGCCGTTGCGCAATCGATGCAGCTGGCGATGGAATATGATCCGGCGCCGCCTTTCCAGTCAGGCTCTCCAAAAGTTGCACCACCCGCGATCGTCGAGAGAGTCCGGGCCGGCGCCGCCGCGCTTACCGCCGACCGCATTGCGATTGCCGAACGCGTTGCCCGAAAAAATGGCTGGCCTCCGGCATCGTGAACCGCTGCCCCCCGAAGTTTGATCTTTAATCAATCAATGTTGGAATTCACGATGGTTAACGCTCTCGATCACTCCGACATGGGCGCCGTGCACGAGGTGTTTTGGTCACGTCTCAAGGCGACGGAATTCCTGCCGGTGCCAAAAGACGCCGTCGTCATTCTCCCGATCGGTTCAACAGAGCAGCACGGGCCGCATCTGCCCGTCGACGTCGACTCGCGGCTCGCTGCCGAGATAGCCGCGCGGACCGCGCAGATAGTCACCAGGCAACAGCCTGTTCTTGTTCTTCCGGCACTATGGGTCTCGCTTGCCGAACATCACATGAAGTTCGGAGGCACATTGACACTCGACTTCGCGACCTTTTCGGCGGTTCTGCGCTGCATCGTGCGCTCGCTTTCACGACACGGTTTCAGCCGCATTATGCTTTTGAACGGGCACGGCGGAAATATCGCGGCCCTTACCATCATCACGGACGAATTATCGCGGGAATTCAATCTGCCGCTGGCGTGTCTCACCTATTGGGATGCCGCGAATCTGGAATTTGCGGCCATTCTCGAGAAACAGCCGAACCTTCGTCACGCTTGCGAAGCAGAAACATCCATGATGATGGTTTTGGCGCCAGCTCTGGTCGACGCTGAAAAGGCGCGAACGGTCGACGCACCTCCGGAGGGTCTCGCTTCGGTCGGAGGCGTCCACAGATGGCGTCCCATGGAAGAATGGACCCGTTCCGGCGTCGTCGGGGTGCCCGCAGTTTCGACGCCGGACAAAGGTGCACGCCTTCTTGATGCGGCCTCCAAAGCCATCGCCAGGCGAATTCTCGATGACAGCATCTGGGAGGCAAGCGCCAAGGCTTCGCCAGTTTGTTCTTGTTGAACACTGCCATTGCCTGCGGATAACAAGGCTTACCGACATTAGGCGTTGAGCGCGAGTTCCCCGGCTCGGTTACTGGTTTCGCTTGCTGGTTTTCCAGGAAGCGCAGCCGGTAGGGGATGCGATCGTGCAACTCTTTAGCTCCGCCGCCGAACCATTAGTCCGGACGTCAGCTTGAATTCTCTTGCCTATGGGGCCGGAATAAAGATTAACCCGAATGAACGCGATCCTGTCACTCTTGCTTTTATTCCTCGATGTGGCGACGCGGTGGCGCGGATGTTGCCATCAATAGCTGTGGTGACGCTATTGTCGATGTTCGGCGCGTCTCCAGGCGGTTTACACGACGATTACGATATGCCCGTCCTGCGCGTTCGAAGTTATCGGTTGATGAAGCATCTGAAAACGATCCTTGGGCGCAAGCCCCGGCTCGACCTTGAATTTGTTCAGAGCCTCAAGGCCGGATCCTCGGCATGGCAAGAGTGGGCTGTTATTTCTCATCTGCTTGCAGCGCTCGATGCATCATCTGGTCGATCGCTCGCACCGAAACACGTACGGAGGGCCGAGAGCTCATTCGCGAGAATATTGGGAAACCTCTAACCGTGGCAAAGAGCGCCGAGCATCTGGGAGTAAGCGTGCGTGCGCTATTTGACGGATTCAAAGCGTTCAGGGGCGTTACCCCCCGGTGAGTTCATGCGCAGCCTTCGATTGGAAGGCGCGCGATGCGCTCCTCTCGGGCAACGGCACAGTCACAGACGTCGCGTTAAGATGGAGGTATGCCCATGTCGGCAAGTTCGCCGCTCGATATAGGCAGCAATACGGAGAATTGCCGGCGCTGGTCCCTGCGTGTCGGCGAAACGACGACAGGCAGAGGTGGCACAATTCGGCGTCGCAGCGCAGGAATCGGCGGAGATTAAGGTCGCCTGCTTTCCCGCAAAGATGGCGCCCGCGGCTCTCGGGTGACATTTCTTGCTTCTTCCACGGCGAGTTCGGGGACGGACGACAGCATTTTGAACAGCCCCCGACGTCATTGAGCGCATGGTTTTCCGCTTCGAAGGCTTCCGCGGCGTCGCCAACCCGATGTGACTAGCGATGCCGACATCTCCTCTCCCAATTCTCCAGGCTGTCACATTGCTCTGGAGTCAGGTCAATACGTAGTCGTTTGTCTATGGACTACTAGGAAACGAGCTCCACCGCCTTGAGCCGACAATAACTCCTCAACCCGGCCATTCCGCCTTCCGCGCCGAAGCCGGACGCTCCCCAACCTTCAGACGCGAGCGCGAAGCCACTCTGCTCCGTTGCGCCGGGTGTCGAGCGAATAGTCAGTTTGCCGGCATCAAGCGCGGTAATAGCTTGGTGGGCTCGGCGCAGGTCCTTCGTCCAAAGGCTCGCTGCCAAGCCGTATTGCGTGTCATTGGCCAGATCAAGCGCCTCATCGAAGTCGGTGAAGGTGTGTATCGACATGACCGGTCCGAAGATTTCCTCACGTGCGATCCTCATATCGCGGGTAACTTCGCCAAAGATCATGGGGGACATGAAACATCCGTTGACGGGGAAGTCCGGCGTCAAAAGCCTCGCGCCATCCTCACGCGCCGATGTCACATAGCTCTGGATGCGTTCCATCTGAGTCGTCGTGGCGATCGCTCCGAAAGTTGAGCTGGGATCCAAGGTGTCGCCAGGAACAACTTCCGCTGCAGCCTTAACAAGGGCATCCACCAATGCGTCACGAAGTGGCGCCTCGACGATCAACCTAGAGCGCGCGACACACCACTGTCCCTGATTCCAGAACGCTTCATGCATGATCTGACTGACCATGCCCTTTATATTCGACCGCATGTCAGCGGTAATGATCTGGGGCGACTTTCCACCAAGCTCGAGCAGCAAGGGCTTGCCGTTGGATTCACCAGAATAGGCCATCAATCGGCGGCCCGTTTGTGTCGAACCAGTGAAGCTTAACATATCGATCCCATGATGCCGGCCGATAGCTTCGCCCACAGTCTTCCCCAGTCCTGTAACGACATTGAAGACCCCATTGGGCACACCCGCCTCTGTGGCCAATTCTGCAAGCCGCAGGGACGAAGTCGAGGCGATCTCAGATGGCTTGAGAACGACGGAATTACCTGCAGCCAGGATAGGAGCGACCTTGAGGCTCGCCATAATGAGAGGAAAGTTCCACGGAATGATTGCGCCAACGACCCCGCGTGAGACCAGAAGATTAAAGGCCAAAGTCGAGATATCCGCGGGAATCACATCCCCGTTCAGCTTATCGATCGCTTCTGCATAGTATCGAAAGAATCCGGCGGAGAAGCCCAGCTCTGCTTTGGCGTTCGATATCGTCTTGCCCATCTCGAGCACATCGAGCAACGCAAGCTCATCTCCGTGCTTCTCGATCAAGTCGGCGATTCTGAGCAGCACAGATTTCTTTGTTAGCGGAGACTTCTTGCGCCAACGGCCGTCCTGAAAGCTTACCCGGGCGGCCTTCACAGCACGATCGACATCCTCGGCCGATCCGACAGCGATACGACATACTTCGCGCCCCGTGGCCGGATTGATCGGCGCAAACGTCTCTTCTGAACTCGACGACACGAATGATCCGTCAATGAACGGTTGCGTGCGAAAGACGAGTCGTTCTGCCCTTGTCTGCCATTCCGCTTTGGTCATCGTATCGGTCATGAGAATGACACTCCGTCTTTAAGGATCAGATCCGACGCTTTTTCAGCAATCATGATGGTGGGTGCGTTGGTGTTAGCGCTAGGAAGGACCGGCATAACCGAGGCATCTACCACCCGTAGTCCGGCTATCCCCCGGACGCGCAGTCGCGCATCTACGACAGCCATGCGATCAGTGCCCATCCGACAAGTGCCGGCTGGGTGGTACATCAGAAACGCGTTGCGCCGAATGAATGCATGCCACTCATCGTCCCTCTGGACCGTGGGGCCTGGCTGCCGTTCATCTACTCGGTATGGTGCAAAAGCAGGCGCATTGAAAATGTTCCGCAGAAGCTTGCAGCCGGAAGTAAGTAATTGCATGTCGCGATCCGATCCGAGCAACTCATGCGAGATCTTTGGAGGTGCTAATGGTTCCCGGGTCGTCAGAGTGATTCTTCCACGCGTCTCGGGCTGGCACACATTGACGGCGGCGCAGACCGCCGGGCGATTATAAAGTGTCAATCCCTTGTCGTTGAAATCATAGACGATCGGTGCGTACGAGATCTGAATGTCAGGACCGTCTGCCCCCGGATTGACGCGAACAAATGCCGCGGCGTGACCGATGGAGGCTGTTCCAGGCCCCTTACCACGCAGCAGGAAATTGGCCCCGTGCACGATCGCGCGGAGCGGAGTCGCCTCCATGTTCAACGTGCGAACGTTGACGTGCTCGCTCATTATTACGGCGGGATGCTCCTGAAGATTCTCGCCGACGCCCGGCAAGTCAAGTTTAATTGGGAGCCCCAGTTCGTTCAGGTCGGCGGATGGACCAATTCCCGACAAAAGCAAGAGCTTTGGACTCGCTATTGCGCCGGCACTGAGGATGATCTCGCGCGCGCAGAACGCACTGATCTGCCTACCGCGCCTCCGATAGGCGACGCCGATCGCGTTCGTCCCCTGGATGATGATTTGTTCGACAAACGCGCCGGTTACGATCGTAAGGTTTCTGCGTCGCTTCGCGGGATGCAGATATGCTCGCGCCGTGCTATGCCTCCATCCACCACTCTGGGTGGCTTGGATGAGACCGATCCCTTCTTGATTGGCTCCATTGGGATCTGGATTGTAGGCAAGACCGGCCTCGATGCCAGCCTTAACAAAGATGTCGGTTAGCGGATGTCGTACGCGACTATTAGAAACCGATAGAGGACCTGACCCGCCTCTATAGTCGTTTTCTCCACTCTCATTGGTCTCCGAACGCCGAAAGTACGGAAGGACCGATGCGTAGTCCCATCCGGTATTACCCTGCTGTGCCCATTGGTCATAGTCTCGCCGGTTCCCGCGGACGTACATCATGCCGTTTATCGAGCTCCCGCCGCCCAGCACCCGTCCTCCTGGCCACATGTCACGGCGACCACCTCGAGATGGATCGGGTTCGGCCATATAGCTCCAGTTATACTTGGAGCTCATAATGGCTTTCATCTCCCCAGCCGGTACCCGGACGACGGGTGACCAATCCCAACCACCCGCTTCAAGGAGAAGAACAGAGATGCGCGGATTCGCGCTAAGGCGATTTGCGAGGACGCATCCTGCGGACCCCCCACCAATAACAATGTAGTCCCAGCGCGCTTCGATCATTGCAGAGTCCGTTACGATGCTATTGCTACGTCAAGATTGCGGGATACTCCGAAATGCCGCCGCACCGCCTCGTCGCCGGCGCGAAGCTGGCGATCGATTTCGTGGCGCGCCGAGCCCCATCGAAGTCCGTCGTTGCAATGACGATTGTGGTCTTGATTGCGCTGCGGGAAAGCGCGACCTCGGCGCGGCACGTCAGTTTTCGGCAGTAATTGCGGTCGCGTTCCTTGAGCGATCGACAAAGCAGCGCGTCGCCGTACACCGCTCAAACAAGCTCATTTGCCGGGGGGCTCGTTTCTGCCGGAGGCACCTACAGATGGCGACCCATGGAAGATTGGACCCGTCCCGGCGTGGTCGCGGTGCCCGCGGCGGCGTTGTCTGAAAAAGGCACGCCTCTGCTCGATGTGGCCTCCGAAGATATCGCCACCTGAATTCTCAATGGTAGCATCTGGGGGCCAACTACCGAGGTTGCGAAGGCCGGTTGCCACGGAAAACTACCGATAATAGGCGTTGACCACCGGTTTGCCCACTCGGATACTAATTTGCTTGGTGGTTTTCCAAAAACCGCCGGTTAGTTGGGATGCGAACATGCAGCTTTTTAGCTATCAAACGAACTCGCTGGCTGATGCCTCATCGGTCATGGCAAGGGAGTGGTCACGGCACGATATCAGTAGCCCGGATCGCGACATCCATATGCGATTCCGCCGCCGAACGATCAGTCCGGATGTTAGCCTGAATTCTCTTGCCTATGGGGCTGGAATAAAAATCAAACCGATTGAACGCGATCCGGTCATTCTTGTTTTTATGCCTCGATGCGGCGAGGCGGTGGCGCACTTCCGTACCGCGGATGTCGCCATCAATAGCCGTGCTCACGCTATTGTCGATGTTCGGCGCGTTTCCGAAGCGGTTTACAGCAACGATTTCGATATGCTGGTCCTGCGCGTTCGGATTTCGCGATTGGCGAAGCATCTGGAGACCATCCTTGGGCGGAAGCCCCGGCACGATCTTGAATTCGTTCAAAGCGTCAAGGCCGGTTCCTCGGCGTGGCAGGAGTGGGCCGTCATTTCTCATCTGCTGGTGGCGCTCGATGCATCTGAAAATCCGGAAATATCCCCTCACGTGCTGGCTCCGTTGGAAGAAGCTATTCTTTCTGCATTGCTGGTTACGCAGACAAGCAACTATGCAGAAGAGTTGAACCATCCTGGCCGATCGCTTGCGCCGAAACATGTCAGGAAGGCCGAGAGCTACATTCGCGAGAACGTCGGGAAATCGCTGACGGTGGCAAAGATCGCCGAGCAGCTGGGCGTAAGTGTGCGTTCGCTGTTTGACGGTTTCAAAGCGTTCCGAGGCGTGACCCCTGGTGAATTCATGCGCAGCCTTCGATTGGAGGGGGCGCGGGAGGATCTTCTATCGGGCAAGGGCACAGTCACAGATATCGCGTTGAAATGGGGTTATGCCCATGTCGGCAATTTTGCCGCCCGGTATCGTCAGCAATACGGAGAGCTGCCGGCCTTGACGTTGCGCTTCGGCGAAACGAAGACGCGGCGAGCTGACTAAATTCGGCATTTCAGCGCGGGAATCGGCGAGAATTGACGCCGGCTGCTTTCGTGCAAAACGAACTCGCGGTATGACAATTCTTCTTCAGGTAAGGAGGATCGTCGTGCATGCGATAAAATACTATCTTCCGCCGGCGGGTCTCAAAACGCCGCCCTTGTCCTTCGCGACCGAAGCAGACGGCTTCCTTTTTGTTTCCGGTATCCCCGGGTTCATGGAAGATGGAACGCTCGAACCGAATTTTGCCGAGCAGTTCCATCGCGTGGTCAGCAATATCCGCGACATCCTTCGGCAGGCAGGTTGCGAGTTCAAAGACATCCTCAAGCTCACCGTTTTTCTAACCCGCCCCGGTGATATTGAGGAAATGAACCGGCTCTACGGTCCGGCATTTGGACCCGCACCTTATCCTGCCCGAACGACATTGGTGGTGCAGGCCTTGCCGACTCCGGAAATGCTTCTTGAAGCTGAATGCATCGTTCTTTTACCCTAGAAATGATGGAGCCAACTGGGTTTTCCTCCTGGTTCACCAGGTTTCATTCGGCACGACTTTGTCGATGGCGAGAGTTCTGCAGCATTAACCGAGTTGATCTGCCGCATCATTGTCAAGCGCTCTGCCTCCTCTAAACGTCCATCGGAGGAGGCCTCTACTTTCCGTTGATCTGTCCAAAATGTGAGCCCATCGCCAGCAGAAACCGCCGGATCGAGGGCGGTGATCAAATCGCCTTCAATCAACAGGTCTGAGGCTTCACTGGCCGGTCGGCCGGCCGTGAGCGAGATCACGGTTCCACCCCGAATAAGCTTTCTCGTTCTCATCCCCCTCGCTTCCCCGAGTTTTTCGAGCCAGGAGCCAGCAGCCCCGCGGATGTGAAGGCGACAGGCTGTTCTGTGATGATTGCTGGCGGAGCATTTGCGCCTGCATCGCCGAGAAGTTTTGAAACGCGACCATTGTTGGCTCGCACAGACATCATGCTTCCGAACAGGCAGTTCAGCCGCCAGTAAAACTCGTAATCGGTGAGGTGCCAGCAACTCTTACAAGAGTGCGGTAAAGCACCGTCTTACATTGTCCCTCGCGGACAAGAACGGCCGCCCAAAGTCCACATACCAGATCAGGCACGACCCATTGCGATGTGCTCCAGAGTTCGATGCGCTCGGCGATGACCTCCGCATAGAGCACGTTCGGATCGGTAGGCCCCCTGGAAACCACCTGTCGGCATCGGGCGTTCCGGCCGCGGTTCTGGCCACGACGTCCTCGTCCAATCAGCGAGACATAGGCGTTTCCAGCATCGACCGTAACGGCGACGCGTACGTGCCGGTAGTAAATCCAATGCCACGGCGATCACCATACATGCCGGAACATTGGTCATGATTTCCCGGGCGATCCGGAACAGTGCATCGGTACGCATCATTCCCACCGTAGTTCAAGCGGAAGTCGTAACTCCCGTGCCGCCGGCCGCCGCCGTGACGGGCCCGCAACCGGGTCGAGTGGTTCTCCAACAGGATCAGCCAATGTCGTCGGGGTCGCGACGACCTACGATCGTTTACTCTCACGCTCGCACTCCATGGGATCCGCGGCGCGGCCTAGTCAATGATTTTTGCCGACAGCTGTTGGCCGTTGCCGAAACTTAGCTGTTCCTCGAAGGGCTATTTATCGAGACTTCTTAAAGTTGCACCAGAGGACACCATGCAGGTTAGCTGGTGTGCAAATAGGTTCTTGCAACCGTGACAGAAGCGACGTGCGGTCTGGAGGAAGCCTATCTGATTCCGAAGTGCACGATCTTTTCGCAGGTGTGGTCTGCATGTTGGTCGCCACGTTACTGACTGTGCCGCCTTCTCGAGAAGCGCCCTCATATTTATCCCTCATGTCGGCATTGCGTATTCATATTTTGTTTCGACTACATGCAAAGCGACGTGTGCGAATAAGCAAAGCGACACAATCTACAAATACACCGAACTGCGAGACCCGCTTCTTGCGAATGCAATTTGCGATAGGAGATAAGGTATCAAACTCAATGTCGATATCGAAAGTCGAGTAGCCCGCATGCTGCTCATCCAACTTTGGAAGAAGAGACCGGTGGAATAAGCTCCATCGCCTCTAACCCTCTCTCTAATTGGGCAGCTCGTGAGACAAAAACGATGCAGTGGCCGAACTGAGAGCTGCGGGGGCAGTAGGTCCGCGTTTGGGAAACCACCTTGGCCGACATTCGGTAAACGGATGGAGTCGGTGAACCGAGAAGGCGCTTATGATGACCACCCCAAACATCAATGGGCATGACCACTCGGTTGATGTGCCGAATGACACGCCCCTTTTGCGAGGGCAGTCAACGGACGAAAGGCTTCCAAAGTGAACATAAATCACCTTCGGCATTTGCTTGCGATCGCAGACAACGGCAGCTTTCGCTCTGCGGCACGGCAGTTGAATATCTCCCAAGCAGCGGTCACAAAATCGATAAAGGCTCTTGAGATCGAATTTGGGGTGCCGCTGATTGTGCGAGGTTCAACAAGCTCAAGTTTAACGCAATCCGGTCGTGAACTCCTCATTCACGCGCGCTCCGTGTGCTCTGAGATTGATTATGCCGCCGATCGGATCAGGCGCCTATCGAGAGAAGTCGATTGTAGAATCTCCATCGGGACCATCGCGACTGCAAGTGTAAGATTACTGCCGGAAACGGTACGCTTCTTTCGAACGCGGCATCCGCAATCCATTTTGACGGTGGTGACGGGTTTCACCGGAGTTCTGCTGCCTCGCCTTCTGGAGGGCAATCTCGACATTGTAATTGGGTCTCAGCTCGATGATCCTTTGCCGGCAGGCATAAGGTTTGATCCGTTGTTCTCCGCCAACTATTGCGTGGTTGCCCGCCAGGGACATCCGCTTGGAAACGCCAAGTCATTTGCCCAACTTGCGGATTGTGAGTGGATTCTGCCGACAGAAATGGGGAGGAATACATCTCAATTTCATCGGGTTTACCGCAATCTCGGCATAGCAGGACCCAAGATTCGCATTCACTCGGATTGTCCATTCTTCTTTCTAAAGATGGTGGCGAGTACAGATCTCGTCGGTCTATATCGCCAATATATCATGGATCAAGATGTGCTGCCATTTCCAGCGGCTCTCACGAGTCTATCTGATTTCGTGATAGCCGATCGAATCGGAGTGTTTACGCGCTCTCAGCAATCAACGTCCGTTACGGTCGTTGAGTTCGTCGAAAATCTGCGGGAGCGTGCGGCGCGGTTGGACCAGTAGCGCGCATTTGGCGGGCGTCGTGACGGAAAAGTTGCTGCTTCAGTAGAGTCAATGGCGGTGGCGTTTCCGAAAAGTTATCGCGATAAGTCTTTGAGATCTTCGCTGTCGGGGTTGCGGTTGCTACCAAACTGCATTTGCGGATGTGCAGTGGGAGCGTCTCATGTCGCCAACATTTTCGACTGACGTGGAAGGGCGCTGGCCGTACTCTTGGGAGGAGCGTGCGAAAGTCCTGGAGCTGGAGTTTCCGATAGAAGAGTATCGTCGTCGATTGCAGAAGCTTTATGTCTCGATGGAGGAGAAGGGGGTTGACGTCGCGGTAGTGTACGGTGGGCCAAACAATGACGCCAACGTCCGGTACCTGACTGGCTGGTCGAGTGCGTTTGGGGACACCTTTGTCATAGTGTTCAACAAGCGTGAACCTGTTGTCATCTCAAACAGCATCTTTCACGGCGAACCAATGCACTCCAACGCCCAGACATGCTGGGTGAAGGATTTTAGGCCATTGAAAGCATTCGGGACGGTTCTTCGTCAGCGTAGTATCGTAGAATACGTCGTCGATGCCCTGCGCGAGGAGAATCGGACAACGGGCAAGATTGGCTACGCCGGTGGTCGCCGTTTTCCAGCAGTGTTCGATCGAGAGCTCTACGCGAAGCTTCCTCAGGCAGAATTCATAGAGGTTTCTGATCTTCTCTACTCCTTGCGTCGGATCAAGTCGCCGCTCGAAATTGGTGTCATTAGAAGACTGGCAGCAGCCACGTCTGCGGGTATGGAGGCGGCGCTTGAAGCGGCCAAGCCAGGCAACTCAGAGAGCGGTCTATCGGCTGCCGCTCACCAAGCAATGATAGCGCATGGCTGTGAAGTCATACCGTTCGGTCCCAAGTGTCAAGCGGGAGTGCGGAGCGCCATGAAAAACGTATTTCCGCTGCCGGGAAAGATTATACAGGCTGGAGAGATCGTCTCGATTGATATCTCGGGGCAGATGAATGGCTACATTTCGGACCATCATCGGAGCACTATTGCAGGCCAGGGCACGGCAGAACAGATTCGCCTGTTGGAAGCTTGCGCAGAGGCCGAAGAGGCCGGCATTCGTGCAACGGGACCGGGGGTTAAGGTAGACCAAATTCTCGAGGCGATGTCGTCCGTCGTTAAGAAGTGGGGGTACGAGGAATGGGATTGGTCATGTGGTCACGGGTTCGGCCTCGATTTGGTTGAGGATCCCCTGATCATTCCTAAGAATCCTCGCCCGTTGGAGGCCGGACAGACATTCTTCATCGAGCCAATGATCGTTCCGACTCACATGGGATGCAGTTGCTTTGAAGATCCCATTCTTGTCACTGAGAACGGTGCGGAGCGCCTCACAACTACCAGAGTGCGCACATGGTAGAATGCCTGATCACTGGCGCTCGAGTTGTCGACGGGTCTGGTACAGCATCATTTCCTGCGGAAGTCACGATCGATAAGGGATACATTGGGGTCCTTCCGGTTGGCACCTCGATTGAGGCGGATCGATCAATAGCGGCAACAGGGAAGGTGGTCGCTCCCGGCTTCATAGACTGTCATTCGCACAACGATTTGGTGGCGATTGTGGCAGCAGACTTGAACGACAAGATATCGCAAGGGGTTACAACCGAGGTATTTGGCAACTGTGGGTTCTCAGCGTTTCCGGTGACGCGAGAAAACGAGCATCTTGCCGAGAGTCTCATGAGTCTCATCGCGCCAAGTGAACTTGGTCCCGCGCACCGATCGGGCTGGCCTAGTTGGAGCAAGTTCGCAGCAGCAGTAGAGCAGGCGGGCTGTCAGGGTAATATCATTGGGCAGGTGGGGCACCTGATGCTGCGCTCAGCGGTTCTGGGCATGTCGATGCGACAACCAGATGCCGACGAGCTCGGCAGAATGTGTGACTTGCTGGCTCAATGCTTGGAAGAAGGTGCATCGGGTTTATCGTTTGGCCTAATGTACCATCCCAGCAGCTACGCAGAGCAAAATGAAATTAATGCTCTCTGTGAAGTCGCTGCTCGGCATAGTTCATTCGTTTCCGTCCATCTGCGCGGATATGACAGAAAGACCCTCGTTTCAAGTATGAATGAACTTATCTCGGCGGCTGAGTCAACCGGCGTGCGCCTGCAGCTTTCCCATCTGGCTCCAACTGGCCGAGATGGTCAGGATCTAACCGAGGTAATGCTCGACACGGTCGATCAGGCGAATATTCGCGGAGCCGATGTCGCCTTGGACCGCTATCCTTACGAACATGGAATGTCTCGGCTCGGATTAATCTTCCCCAAGTGGGTCGTTTCTGATGGTCCAGAGGAAATGCTTCAGCGTCTTTCCGATCCAGTCGAGATCGCGCGCATGTCTCCCGAGATCGATAGCTTCGTTAACTCAATTGGCTACGACCAAATCAAGCTCATCCGAAATTGCGATCCGCAATATGTCGGTAAAACGCTTCTCGAGATTTCGGAGACATTGGAGATCGCGCCCGCCGAGGCTGCGGCCAGACTGATGCGGGATTCGGCAGGGCATGCGGGCATAACGTTGACGTTATCAACGATGGCGACCCAGGAGAGAGTGATCAAGCATTGCAGGTGCATGGTTGGCTCGGACGGTATGCCTTCCTTAACGGGCACCCATCCCCGAACGTTCGGCACCTTTCCGCGGGTCCTCGGGTCCTTTGTGCGTAAGGGAGTGCTGACCTTGGAGGAGGCGGTCTTTAAGATGAGCGGCTTACCCGCGGAGCGCTTCGGCCTAGTGGATCGTGGTCTAATAAGGACAGGCTTTGTGGCGGACCTTGTTATCTTTGACCCTGAAAGCGTAGGAGATCGTTCTTCCTTTGCAAGTCCGTATGATCTCGCGGGCGGAATCCAGGAAGTCTTTGTCGCCGGCCATCCTGTTTATCGCGACGGAAAGACGCTTGCTGCGCGCCCGGGGCAGGTGTTGACGTGCAGGACGAGATCTGAGCGAGGCGAAAAGCGGCCCAGTGATCCATCAGGAGGTGCTGCGTGAGCTTTAGCACACCAGTTGCCAAAGAGCAGACATTCGGCGGGGGATACGGACCGAACGGCAGATTGATCGGGTGTTCCGGGTCTGCAGACCGGCTCACGACGCCCGCACTTGTGGTCGATCGCGCGCTGCTTATCGGGAACATGGTAGCGCTCGCGAATCTCGCGAAAAGGTCGGGGCTGCGCCTTTGGCCCCATGCAAAGACGCACAAATCGTCGGAGCTGGCTCTTCTTCAACTCAACCATGGAGCGGAGGGAATTTCGGTCGCTAGCGTGCACGAAGCGGAAGTGCTGGCACACGCTGGAATTCGAAATATTCTCATTACGTCGCCGGTCATCGGCACGGACAAGATTCGACGACTGGTACGGCTGACGTCGCTAGCAGAACGTCTAAATGTCGTGGTCGATAACCTGTCGAATGTAACGGAGCTTGCCGAAGCGAGCGTGAGCGCAGGTTGCTCGCGAAGGCTAGGAGTTCTGGTCGACGTCGACATCGGAATGGGACGAACCGGTGTGACCGAGGTGCATCAAGTTGTACCGCTCGCGCGCGCTATTTCTTCATTCAGTCCACTCGAGTTTCGAGGTCTGCAAGGTTACTCGGGAATTGTTCAGCATATCCAAGCTTACTCAGACCGTCGAAGAGCCTACCTTGGTCAACTCGATCTGTTGGGGAAATGCGTCCAAGCTTTGCGCGAGGCAGGATTCCAGGTTGAGATGGTTACTGGCGGAGGAACTGGTTCACTAGGTCTAGACATTGAAAGCGGGATTTTGACCGATCACCAGGCTGGTAGTTACATCTTCATGGACTTGCAGTATCGGAATGTTGAGATCTTTGAAGGACAGGATCATCAGGCATTCCAAAACTCATTGAGCGTCCGTGGTTCAGTCGTTAGCGCGAATGCAACCGGCCGTGTGACGATTGATTGCGGATCAAAAGCGATCGCGATCGATGGTCCAATTCCTGAGGTAAAGGATCCTCTCTCGGCATGCTCATATGAATACTACGGCGACGAGCATGGAAGGGTCTCATTCGACGACCAGGAGGTCCGCCTAGCAGGATCGACTGTGGAGCTTTGGCCGCCGCATTGCGACCCGACAGTTAATCTTCACGATCACTTACATGTCGTTTCAGGAAATGTACTTTGTGGAATCTGGCGCATCGATGCGCGGGGCGTTCTGTAGCGCCCCTCAGTCTAGCGAGCTCAATCGGGACGCAGTCAATCTGTAGCAATCATGAGCATCGCTTTGTCGCGGGCGCTGCAACAAGACAAGTCGACGTTCTTGGGGGTAAGATGAGCAGTGGTGTGGGCAACCAGGCAAAGCTAAATCGAGTAGTGTTCCTTTCCACTGCAATTGGAACGGCGATTGAGCAATACGACTTTCTTTTGTTCGGGGTGCTCGCAGCATCGATCTTCAACACCCTCTTCTTTCCGTCATTTGATCCAGTCAGCGGGAGCTTGGCGTCGCTTGGTACATTCGCTGTCGGGGTAGCAGGGCGGCCGATTGGTGGGGTCGTCTGTGGTCACTTTGGGGACCGCGTCGGCCGCAAATCGATGCTTCTCCTATCCCTTATAGTGATGGGGCTTTCATCGACTGCAATCGGACTTTTGCCGGTATACGAGAGCATAGGAATCTGGGCGCCGCTCATCCTTGTCATTCTACGCTTTACCCAAGGACTCGCTCTGGGGGGAGAGCAGGCTGGCGCAAGCATACTCGCGGTAGAGCACGCGCCGCGGAACTCTCGTGGGCTCTATAGCAGTTTTCCTGTCGTCGGAAGCTTTTTGGGGGCGCTCATGGCCTTCGGAACACTATCTCTCACATCAGTTCTCTCCGGAGATGCGTTTACCACCTGGGGGTGGCGCATTCCCTTCCTTGCCAGCTCGTTTCTCCTGGCTTTGGGTTTTGTGATTAGATCGCGCCTGCCTGAAACGCCTGCATTTGACGATCTGAGGGAGACCGGCAGAAGGTCTCAAAGGCCACTTGTCGATGTACTTATGGAAAATCCAAAGGAGCTACTGATTGCTGCTCTGATCCGATTTGGCAACTTTGGCTGGCTGACGATCATCCTCGTTGTCACAGTCTCGTATTCGACCAGCTATTTGAAATTGCCTAGAGCGGTGCCGCTCAATGCTATCTCTATAGCTGCATTCTTGGCGCTATTCACCGTACCCGCGATTGGTTACTTATCCGATAGATATGGGCGTCGACCATTCATCATGGCGGCCGGGGTGCTAACAGCTTTGTTTGCATGGCCGTACTTTCTGATCCTGGAAACGAAGGACCCCCTGCTTATAGTTGTAGGAATCACCTTCGGGTTCGCAATAGTCACTCCACTCGCCTTTGCTGTTGAAGGCGCATTCTTTTCTGAGATGTTTGATGCTCGTGTCCGGTTTACCGGTGTTGCGGTCGGCCAGCAGATTGGAAGCGTCCTTAGTGGCGTGTTCATCCCGATGTTCTCGACACTTATGCTCGCTTGGACCGATGGCGAGCCTTGGCCGGTTGTGTTGTGTTGTTCGGCAATGGGATGCGTGATGGCATTTGCGGTGCTCTTAGCGAAGGAAACGCTGGGGACTTCGCTTAGTACGGGCGAAGAGGGCGATCAACTCTCGGAAGAACTGTGTGTTGGGCTCACCACCTCGCCACCGGGAGCAGCGATCAGAAAAAGTGGGAATGTGGCTTAGACTAGCCCTTGTCGAACTGGGCCAGTGATGGAACTTGTGGCCGATGGTAGCGCGCCGGTCCGCGAAATCCGTGCTCTACATGATCTCAAGAGTCGGAGCGACGACGTTGATTCGAGGACCGAGTCGCGGCTTGGCTGCGAATAGCCTGTGGCGAGAGTCCAAAGCTTCTGATGAACGCACGACGCATCCGGTCGACGTTGCCGAATCCGCTCTCGCGGGCTATCTGATCAAGAGAACGAGCGCCCGCCTCCGTCGCTGCTCGCGCACTTTCCAGTCTAAGTTGCTCGATCGCTTTTGCCGGCGCCATTCCAATTGACGCGGTAAATGCCCGTGTGAACTGCCTCACGCTCAATGCAGCACGCTCCGCAAGACTTTCCACGTCCAGCGGTTCGTTTAGATGCGATCGAGCCCAAACTAGAATCTCGTTGAATCGATTGTCTGATCGGACCAGCTCCAAAAGTGCGGAGTGCTGGGACTGTCCGCCTGGACGATTGACTGCGACAACAAGAACCTGTGCAACGCTTCTTGCAGTCGAAAATCCGTAATCTTCTTGGATCATCGCAAGTGCCAAATCAATTCCCGAAGATATTCCGGCGGACGTCCAGATATTTCCATCTCGCACGAAGAGGCTGTCCGAATCCACGTTGACAAGGGGATATCGCTTGGCCAGTTCCGGTGCCTCCCGCCAATGTGTCGCGGCAGTCTTTCCCGTGAGTATTCCGGCTTCCGCGAGAAGAAAGGCTCCTGAGCAAACGCTGGCCACTCTGCGCCCGCTCTTTGCTATCTTCTGTATGAAGGGAAGAAGGGACGTCGAGCGCTGCGCATCTTGAATGCCTACACCTCCGGGAATCAGAAGAATGTCGCAACCTCGGGATCGGCGAAAGTCGATAGCTCCAACCTGAACGCCGCAACTGCTCGTTACGTTGCCGTCGGTCGCAGCGAGAATCTCAATGGAATAGCCGGGGACGCCACACTGAGCGGCAGTTTCGAAAGAGGTGATGGGTCCGGCCATGTCGAGGAGGACGAAGCCATCAAAGAGCAGGCAGCTAACGCGTATCATAGACGTCCTAAAATGCTGACTGTATGTCCTTTGCGCCAATCTATTGCCCATCTACAGTGTTGGTCAATCACGGAGGCTGAGTGCCTCTTTGATGTTCAGATGCGCCGCAACAGCCAGTAAGGACATTGATATGGCAAATGCACCAACCAATGGTGATCGTCCGGATCGAAAGCTCTCCATCGCAATGGTGCTATTTCCGAGGTTGACGCTCCTAGACCTCATCGGCCCCGCGACCGCCTTGGCTTTCTACGCAGATATCCACCTGGTATCCAGCTCGATGAAGCCGGTGTCGAGCGATCAGGGAGTGACGGTTCTTCCGACCTGCACCTTCGATGATTGTCCGGAAGACCTGGACGTGCTGTTTGTGCCCGGCGGCATGGGGGTCATCGATGCGATGGTGGACGTAGAGCTGCTTCGCTTCGTGCGGGATAGAGGCGAGCGAGCTGGCTATGTCGCTTCTGTCTGTACTGGATCGCTGATTCAGGGCGCTGCGGGTTTGCTGAAGGGTTATCGTGCGACGTCGCATTGGGGGTGGCATGACGTACTGGCGTCTTTCGGTGCCATCCCAGTGAAGCAACGTGTCGTGACTGACCGCAACCGAATGTCGGGAGGTGGCGTGACTGCCGGACTCGACTTCGGCCTCACCCTCCTCGCTTCTTTGCGAGGCGAGGAGGCGGCGAAAAGCGTGCAGCTTATGATGGAGTATGACCCGGCACCGCCGTTCGACGTAGGTACTCCGGACAAGGCCGGTGAGGCGCTAGTAAGAATTGCTGAGCAGGCCCTCAATGCCCCGAACGAATGCGCGACGATGATTGCGCGTCAGAAAGCTTCGGGTTTTCTCCTCGACACAGCTCCGGCGGCGCGGTCCAGATCCACGACTGAGAGTGCCTGAGGGACCAAGGCTGATCCGCGACACGGAGGCGTCCCGCTTGCGTTACGCGCGCGGTCGTCCTTCCGATTCGTCCTGTCATCAATGGCGGCAACACACGAGGTGATCGTTAAATGTCCGGTATCGTCCATGTTCTTCCAGCAGATCGAAATGTCGCCTACGATCAGTTCAATATCTCACCTGCAACTCTGTGCGGCGATCTATTGCTGATGTCTGGGCTGATCGGTTTGCGCCCCGACGGATCGATCGCCGATACCCTTGAAGAACAGATCGAACTGATCTTCGAGCAGGCAAAGAGCAATCTGAATGAGGTCGGTGGGACTTTTGCGGACATAGCATCCTTTGAAACGTTTCATGCGGGCGACGTGACTGTCCTAGACCAGATGGCGGCCTTCATGAAGGTGAGGGACCGGTACGTGCAGCGTCCCGGTCCGGCATGGACGTCGCTGGGAGTGAGCAGTCTGGCCATTCTAGGTACGTTCATCGAAGTAAAGATCACTGCTTATGTTCAGCGACCAACGGAACGGCCGCGCTGACGCGCGCGTCCGTCGATAGCAGCACTGCTGCATGAAGTTCAAACGATACAACAAGACCAAAAGGGGGAGGTCGCCGATGCTCGATATCCAGGGCCCGAAGAACTGGACTGGCAAGATTTTTGGCGGTCGTTGGATCGAAGGGAGGGGAGGTGAGGTCGCGGTCGTTGAGCCCGCCACCGGAAATGACCTTGGGCAGATTGGGGTCGCTACGTCCGCCGATGTCGACGACGCTGCGGCCCGCGCTTCTTCGGCGCAGCGGGAATGGAATTCGGTATCGTTCAAAAAACGCGCGGAAATACTTCGCGATGCTGCGGGTCTGTTGAGAGAGAGGGCTGATCTATTTAACAGCTGGAACATAAGAGAGTGCGGTTCGATAGAGCCAAAGGCCAGTTGGGAACTTGACGCAACCTATGATCAGATAGTGATGGCAGCTGCATTGCCCATGCAGCCGAACGGATTGTCCTTTCCGTCGGTGATTCCCGGGCGATGCAATTCGTGGCGGCGTATTCCAGTGGGAATTGTGGGTGTCATTGCGCCCTGGAACTTCCCGCTTCTATTGGCAATTCGTTCAGTCGCGCCGGCGTTGGCTTTGGGTAACGCGGTTATCCTTAAGCCGGATCTCAAGAGTGCAATTACTGGAGGAGCTCTATTAGCCGATCTCTTTGCAGACGCTGGCCTGCCGCCAGATGTCTTTCAGGTACTACCTGGCGCTGCAGAGACTGGCGACGCGCTTGTAAGGCACCCCGCGGTAAACATGATTTCATTCACGGGCTCGACTGCTGTGGGTCGTCGGATCGGTCAGATCTGTGGTGGCTCGCTAAAGAAGTATTCGCTCGAACTCGGCGGCAACAATCCAATCGTCGTGATGTCGGATGCCGACATCGATAGTGCCGTATCGTGCGCAGCATGGGGCTCGTTCTTGCATCAAGGGCAGATCTGTATGCAGGCGGGCCGACATATCGTAGATCGGCGCGTCGCAGACGAGTACACAACCAAGCTTGCCGAGCGTGCGCGGCGCCTTGTGGTGGGAAATCCAGCTGTTGATCAGGTTCATGTCGGTCCGCTTATTAATGCGCAGCAGGCGGAACGCGTAGCTCGCATCGTCACAGAGTCGATTGCAGCTGGTGCGGATCTCGTGACAGGGGGCTCTCGCCGTGGAAACTTCTTCGAGCCCACGGTGCTCGCTAATGTGATGCCGCAGATGTCCGCCTTCAAGGAGGAAATATTCGGCCCGGTTGCGCCCGTTACCGTGTTCGATTCAATTGATGAAGCGGTCGACCTCGTTCACGCAAGCGAGTACGGCCTTGCGGCTGCGGTGCACTCTCGGTCTGTCTCCCTTGCGACCGCTGTAGCTCATCGCTTGCGAAGCGGAATGATTCACATCAACGATCAAACCGTAAACAACGAATTCCATGTCCCCTTCGGCGGTATGGGAGCTTCCGGAAACGGCGGACGTTTTGGCGGTCCAGCCAACGTCGATGAGTTTACGCAGACGCAGTGGATCAGCGCCATCGACACTCCAATTCAATATCCATTCTAAGGCCGCTTGGACCAAAGACCTATGGTCCTGCCAAGCACGCGTGCGCTGGTCGGTTCCGAATGGACCGGGCGCGCGTTGAGCCGCGGCCGGCGCGAATACTCAAAATGAAAAGTGGGGAAGGTGACATGAGCATTGCATTCAACATCGATGCCTCTCGCTGGCTATCCGACTTCCAGTCAAAATTGACCGCGGGGAATATCGAGGGCGTCGCTTCGCTGTTTCACGAGAACTGCTTCTGGCGGGATCTTGTCGCGTTCACGTGGAATATCAAGACCCTCGAGGGTCGGCTTGCTATCCGAGACATGTTGCAGACGCAGCTGGAAGATGTCGCACCGAGTAGCTTTCGGCTTAGTGACGAGGCTGCCGAGGTGGACGGGAGCCTTGAGTGCTGGTTCGCGTTTGAAACGCGAGCAGGCCACGGCATTGGGCATTTGCGCCTACGCGATGGCCGGGCATGGACGTTGCTGACAACCATGAACGCGCTCAAGGGATTCGAAGAGAAATCCCGCCACACTCGTCCCTTGGGAGCAAGCCATGGCGTGGAAAAGCATCCACGCAGTTGGTTGGACGAGCGCGTTGCAGAGGGTGCTGCGCTCGGCCGTGAGGTGCAGCCGTATTGTCTTATCATAGGCGGAGGCCAGGGTGGCATTGCTCTCGCAGCCCGTCTACGTCAACTCGATGTCCCGACCCTAGTAGTCGACCGAAACTCTCGTCCTGGTGACGCTTGGCGCAATCGATACAAATCCCTCTGTCTACATGATCCGGTTTGGTACGATCACCTGCCATATATCGACTTTCCACCGAACTGGCCTGTGTTTGCGCCGAAGGACAAAATTGGCGACTGGCTTGAGATGTATACGCGGATCATGGAGATCAACTATTGGGGATCGACCGAAGCTGTTAAAGCCAGCTACGACGAGGCAGATAGGGAGTGGAACGTTATTCTGCGGCGTGGGGACGAAAATGTCATCGTGCGGCCGAAGCAGTTGGTACTCGCGACAGGCGTGTCAGGTATGCCGAGCGTGCCAAAGATCCCGGGTTTCGAGCGTTTTCTCGGGCAGCAGCATCATTCAAGCCTACATCCAGGTGGCCATGGCTTCGCTAACAAGAAATGCGTAGTGATCGGATCCAACAATTCCGCGCATGATATTTCTGCCGATCTCTGGGCGCACGATGCCGATGTAACGATGGTTCAGCGCTCCTCCACCCATGTCATTCGCTCGGAAACGGCGGTGGAGCACCTTTTCAAGCCGCTTTACTCAGAAGACGCCCTGCACGCCGGCATCACGACCGAGCGTGCCGATCTTATCTTTGCTTCAATGCCCTACAAGCTTATGGCCCAAGCGCATATTCCTCTCTTCGAGAAGATCGCCGAGGTCGATAAGACGTATTACGAGCGTCTCAGGACAGCGGGTTTCATGCTAGACTTCGGTGACGACGGATCGGGTACTTTTCAGAAGTATCTGCGACGAGGATCCGGTTATTATGTGGATGTCGGCGCATCGGATCTCATTGCCCGCGGCGAGATCAAGCTGAAGAGCCGCGTCGGCGTCAGGGAAATCACAGAAGAGTCCGTCGTGCTTTCGGATGGGACAAAACTTGAGGCGGATCTGATCGTCTACGCGACAGGCTTCGGATCGATGAATGAGTGGGCGGCGCAGATTATCTCTCGGGAGGTCGCTGACAAGGTAGGAAAGTGTTGGGGCTTGGGGAGCGGTACCACGAAGGACCGAGGCCCCTGGGAAGGTGAACTCCGAAACATGTGGAAGCCTACGCAACTGCAGGCTCTATGGTTCCATGGCGGAAACCTGCACCAGTCGCGGCATTACTCGAAGTATTTGTCACTGCAGATCAAGGCGCGCAAAGAAGGTATTCCGACGCCAGTGTACGGATTGCAGGAAGTCCATCACAAGAACTGACAAGATTTGCGGTGTCCAAATTGGCATGCAGTCCTTTGATGAGGAGAGCCTTTGGGCCGGTTGCCAAGCGTCGCCCGGTTCGCGAATCCAACGAAGAAACTGTCGTGCCTGCCAATTTCAGTGAGTTCGGTCGCTCGAGCGGTTGCTCGGTCCGGCCGCGGGAGAGAAGCTCGCGGCATTGGCCTGGAATCGCGATCCACGGTCACTCAAGCCTCACCACCAGGCCCGATCGGCTGGGGCGCAATCGGCGATCGGTAGGAAGCCCGCCGTCGAGCGGGTTATTCGTCCAACCCTGCTTCATCTTGCGGGCCGCATCGCCACGCGGCTGCGGGCGAAGTCGAGGCCCGGTCGAACGGTGACGGTGCGCGTTCGCTTCGCTGACCTGAACTCGGTCACCCGCTCGGTGACGCTCGATGCGCCGATCTCGGCGACCGTGATCCTCGCTGAGCTTGCCGGTGAACTGGTGCGTGCGGTCCTTGCAAATCATCCGGGCGAGAAAACGATCTCGCTATTGGCGATCTCCGTGTCGCATCTCGAGGAGGACTGGGACCTGGAGTTGGAACTCACGCTCGGACTTGACGATGAAGCGCGCCGCCCTGGTAGCAAGAAGGGCACGGCACGTTGGGTCGGTGACTGCGCGATCGACAAGATCCGCGATCGTTTCGAATGGAACGCGATTGGATACGGCTCGGCAGCGCTGGGCCTGTCTCGTTCAGTGCCCGACGAGTTTCGCAAACTCGCGGAGAAGGACCTGTGACTACGGCCCGTCACAGGTTGCGCAAACAACGCCGAGCGGCTTTCAGTTGGCGCCGCCGCGATGGAGCTTCTGCGGGAACATGCGCTTCCGATCAACCGAATAGACCTTGCGTTCCTTAAGCCCTGACGGAGAAGCGGTCGAAGGCAGTCAGTATGTGGATTCGAGGCTCGAACCCGCGCTGATAGATGGTCTTCTGCAGGAACTCGATTTCTGCGGCTTGGGTATCCTCATCAACATCAATGTACCAGGACCGTGGCCTGCCGTCGGCACCGTCGCTCCAGCGATAGCCGCGCCGCTTGAGCTCGTCCTTAAGCTCGAACGGCGACTGCTCGGCCCAGATCCTGATCGTCTTGCGCCTGGCCCGCTCCAGCAGGACGGATAGCGCGGTCCGATCGAGATATGGCAGGCGAAGTGCGAGAACCTCGAGAAGCGCCAGGCAATCGTCGACCGCCCGGTGCGCCTCATGAAACAGGCCGGCTTTCATGAGCAGATAGGGGAGCCGTGACCCCTCAAAGCCATGGCTGCGCCATTCGATCTCGCTGACGGAACACGCCCATGCCTTGTGCGCGAGGGCAGGCGCGTACCGCTCCATGAACTTGCGATCGAAGGCAGCATTGTGGGCGATGGTGACGACCGCGTCCGAGACGAACCGGTTGACGGGGTCTTCCTCGAACCTGTGTCCGCGGACCATCTCATCGGTGATCCCGGTGAGGGCGATGACCTCTGAGGGAATGGCAATCGATGGCTGATTGAAGCAACTGAACGCGTCGATGACCCGGCTGATCCTGCCGTCCGGCAGATAGCTGAACTTGACCATGCCAAGCTCGATGATCTCGTCACGGACCGGATCCAGGCCGGTGGTCTCGACGTCCAGCAAGAGCCCGGTCTTGGCTCCTTCTCCGTCGCACGGGGTGAATTCCGCGCGCGGAACCAGGCGGCGCAACACCCGGTAGTCAGGTGATTGCTCCAGCCTCAAAGCTATGTCGGGCAAAGTCGGGTGAGCGGTCATATCGATGGCTGACAGATGAATCAGGTCTCGTGAGGTAGCGTTGCAGTTTAGCTGATCCGATCGGGCAGGGTACCGGAGCGCCTGTGGATAGATATCCGGGCGGTGCCCTGATCCCGGAAGTGCCTACGAAGGCGTCCTGCGGTTTGGAATCGACGAAGCCTGCTTCCGACGGGTGAGGGCCGTCCGGCGGTCCTCCCCATAAACCCGGATCAGGCGGGCCTTGCGCGCCCCGGGGAACGCGGGACGGGCTCTCGTAAACCGTGCCGATTCGCGTCACGGTAGGGTAGGCGCGGGACACCCCGAAGAGGATATCCCTACGCCTCCCCCCAAACCGTGCGGGCACTTTTCAATGCACGCGGCTTTCCGTATGCGCATGCTCAGTGATTCAATTCTTCTCTGGATGGTAACGGCCTGCATCAGCAGAATCTTTCCGTCGAAGAATCTCTTCTGCGCATTCGCGGCATCGTCCTTCCCCGATCGGAGGCGCTTTCGGTCCGGTCGCCCGGCCTTATACGCATGATCGTCCGCCTCGCGACGGCTGTCCCGGCCATTACGTCGGGCATTTGGGTACTACGACGGCTCCATCGCCATACAGGTTCACGAACGAACCTGCTGCAGGCGATCCCGTAGTTACGTGTGTGGGGAGTTACGGCGTGTTTAGGTGCCCCATTCGTTTCCTTGACCCTCCGACGGAGGTCGTCCCACGCGGACTGGTGGCGAATCGCACTGGCCGGTGCGATTTGCCCCGCATGGCGCAGCGTGTCAGCCGCTTTCGCTACCGGTAACCCTTTAGCGACTGGAAACTGGGATTCAGGCAATGCAGCTTACACCATGCACACCTTACCTTGTGCTCTCCACCGGGCTACGGCGCCCGATTTCGAGACGTTTCCCGACATGCTCTGGTTCCGTTCCTCTTTCGAGGTCTTAGTCGTTTCCGACACCGGTAAGTCGGGCAAGTAAGAGCCAAACCAGTAGGCTCCATTCTTTCGAACACTCCCTTCTTCTTCACGCCACAACGGCGCACGCCTTGCGGCTTCGATCCCTCGCGCGAGACGAGGCCGTCCAGTTCGTAAAAATTCGGAAGGGCGGCAATATTCCTTGCTGGCACTGGGAGTGAGCTAGGTCAACGCTGAGCCAAAGCAAGGCAGGCCCCTATGTGCCCCAGCTTTCTTGGGACACACAGTTCGGCAGACCCGCTGCTGAACGAGCAACCCCAAGACGGCCTCAGCTGTTCTACCTGAGAACGCCGCAACGAAATCGCAACGAATTGGGTGAAATGACCGTGAACAAAACGTGACAAAAACACATATCGTGCTATAAAAATCAATAACTTAGCAGATATCCACTGCGTTCGGGACGCAGGGGTCGCAGGTTCGAATCCTGCCACTCCGACCATTCATTTCTCAGGCGTTTTCTGAGTGTTGCCGGTTCCCGAGTCAACCGGCATTGCCCGCTTCATCGTCATACCAGCTTCCACGGCGGCGGTCGTGCGGGAATCGCTGTGCGGTCGTTCCCGCGAAAGCAGGAACTGATCGCCACCGGCGTTCGTGGCGAGAAGAAGCGCGCTCCTGCTTCAGCCCATTCGCGGTGACGTCGCCCGCGCGTGCGGGTGATCCAGTATTCCAGAGACAGTCGTGCTTAAGCCGATGGGCCGCGGCGTACTGGGTCGCCCGGTCCATGTGCGCAATTGCGCACAGGCCGGGCGATGACACTGTGGATGGGGACGCAGCTTCGCGTTCTTGCGACATGATTTGTCCGAGCTTTGCATTTCGTTTGCCCTCTCATCTTGCAGAGGGCGCAGGGAAAGCCGGGTGCCGATCGCACCCATGGGCCCGGTGCGACAAGAAGCACCGGGGTAGGACCACAGGTGTAACCGGGAACTCGGGCTTTCCCTGCGCGATGGTTTTAGGGTTTCCTTCGTGCTCCCCGGTGAGCGCTTTGTTGCCACCGTTGTCTCTGGGAAGCGTCAGCTTCTCAAAACTTTCCGCCTGCATTGCAGCGTCAGGACCACACGACTTCGCCGTCCTCCTCATGCGCACTCGCCTGTTGCGCAATCCGCGTCCACCGCATCCCACCGCGCGTTCGCGACGTGCGCTCGCGCCTCAATCGGGTGGGACGGGCATATCTATATCACTGAGTTGCAATTCCGAAAATCAGAATATTTTCACGCGAGGGCTTGACAGGTTTTAGGTGAGTTGCTCGTCGGGTTGTTTTGTCGCACCTGACGTATCCCGATCGTTCGTGCGGGGGAAGCGGCGGAGAAAATCAGCGGCTTGCTGCTGATGTCGTCGCGTGGGCACACGCTCGGTTCGTCACCAATGACCGCGACTGCGACCCCAGTATCCGCCGCCACCGAACAGGAGGACTAGCAAAACGATAATCAGGATCAGTTCCATTGGAATTCTCCGTTGATGGCGATTGGCTTGTTTGCCGCGCACCGAATATTCAACGGCGCCTTCAAAGTATTGTTCCAGATAGGCTTGCAAACCCAACGTAGCGTAGGAGTGAGCAATTTTGCTCACCCCTAGACCGCGGCTGCGTGGCCTTCGACGTCCACGGCCGCCGCCGGTCCAATGAAGACGCAACCCGTCGAAAACGGCTCGTCGAGCAAGGTCTTGTCGAGCAAGGTCTTGCCACGTCGGGCAAATCGATGATTGCAAGAGAAGAGCGGTTTTGGTGCGGCTGATACCATTGACGCCGTCGCACGGAGATACGACATATCCCGCACCGTCGACCCCAAGTCACGCCGAGGTCACGGCCCCAGGAGCAAGCTATGAACGCGCCGCCAAATATCGAGCCCGCCGCCGCGGACAGCGACGTCGTGCACTGGCTGACCAACGAGACGCGCGACCAGCGCTTTATCGACAATATTTTCGCCGAGCTGTGTCTGCGACTCCGGCGCGCGGGAATCCCCATCAAGCGGGCGTCGCTGCATCTCATGATTCAGCACCCGCAATGGCTCGGCGCCCGGGTGCTGTGGGTTGACGGCATGCAGGAGGCCACGATTACGCGGGTCGACTACGATGTCAGGGAGCGACCCGAATTTATCGGCAGTCCCGTGGAGGAAATTCAGGGCGGCGTCGCCGAGATACGCGAGAACCTCGAGCGCGATGCTTCGCAGGGGCGCAAGCATGGCGTCTTTGACGAGTTGCGGTCGAACGGCCTGACCGACTACGTGGCATGGCCGATGTACCATACGCTCGGAAAGCGGCACGTCGTGGCGTTTTCAACCGACCGGCCCGGCGGTTTCGAAGATGCGCATATCGCGAGCCTGTCAAATCTATTGCCAATCCTGGCGTTGGTCAGTGAAATCCGCATGAAGAATCGGCTGGCGCGGACGCTGCTCGAAACCTACGTCGGTACGCATGCCGGCGAAATGATCCTGGCCGGCGCCACCAGGCGCGGCAGCGGGACCACGGTGCGCGCTGCCATCATGATCTGCGATCTGCGGGAATTCACGAAAATCTCCGATAACTGGCCGCGCGATGACGTCATTGACATCCTGAACGACTATTTCGATGCGATGTCAGAGCCGATCGTGCGACATGGCGGCGAGATCCTGAAATTCATGGGCGACGGCCTGCTCGCGATTTTTCCGCTCAGCCAGCCATCGGCCTGCGCCAACCTGCTGCATGCTGTGACCGAGGCGCGCCAGGCCATGACCGCCCTGAACGAGAAGAATCGCGAGACCGGAGGTGCGCCATTGCACTACGGGATCGGCGTCCACGTCGGAGACGTCATGTACGGCAACATCGGCTCGCGCTCCAGGCTCGACTTCACGGTGATCGGTCCTGCGGTCAACATGGCTTCGCGCCTGGAGACTCTTACCAAGCAGCTGGGCAAGCAGGTGTTGCTGTCGCGCGCGTTCGCCGACCTCGTCGAAAGCGAGTTCGAGCTCGAGCACGTCGGCGAACATCCAGTGCGCGGCTTCAACGACCCGATCGAGCTGTTCGCGTTTCACGGCTGAAGGGAGTGCTTCAGATCCCCGCGTACCATTCATAGCCGCGATCTTCCCAATAGCCGTCGCGGTCGCCATGCAGATCGGTGAGGCTCTGCACCAGCTCGATGCGCATGATGTATTTCGCCATCTTGTAGCCGAGCTGCCGCTCGACGCGCTGCCGCAGCGGTGCGCCGTGGCGAACGGTCAGCGGGGTGCCGTTCATGTCATAGGCGAGGATCGTCTGCGGATGCGCAGCATCGATCAGGTCGATGCTCGATCAGATCGCCGCCGAAATCCGCCGCAGCCTGTAAGGCCGAACGCCGCCAGCCGATCTCACCATCCAAAGGCCGGCGTCAGGAAATCCGGGATGCCGCCGTAGCTCTCGCACAATTGCAGCAATTGCTGCTCGGGCAGGTGACGATGAATGCCGGTTCGCACCAGAAGCGTTGAGCTTATCGGCCTGGCGCCGGCAACATCATGCTCCGGGCTGTCGCCGACCATGAGGGCGCGCGCTTCGGGCCCCAACGCTGCGGTCGCGACCGCTTGCGCGAAGATCAGCAGGCGAGGTTTGCCGACATATTCCACCGCGCCGCCGAGATCCTCGTAAAGCCGTGCGATGGCACCGGGCGCCGGCACAAGCTCGCCGTCGCGGATCATCGTGATGTCAGGGTTGATGCAGATTGCGGGAACACCTGCTTTCGCGGAGCTTGCGAGGTCGCGGTGGTAGGCTTGCAGCGATGTCCGGGGCGCATCCGATCCGGCAAACACCAGGAAGTCGGCGTCCTGCGGCCGGTCGACCAGTTCGAAATCATCCGACGAGAAGGCGTAGCTGTCGTCGCGGCGGCCGATCACGCAGGCTCTTGCGCCTGTCGTGAACGGCGGTCCCAATATGCCGTTCCTGACGCATTGCAAGGCCACATCGCCGGAACTGACGACGGCGTCCAGATGCGAGGTGGCAAAGCCGAGCCTGCGCAGCCGAGCCAGGTTTGCCGCGGCGTCTTTTCCGGAATTCGTCAGGACGATGATCTTTCGCCCGCATGCCGCAATCCTAGCCAATCCGTCGATCGTGCCCGGACAGGGCGTGATGCCATCATGCAGCACGCCGTATTGATCAATCAGGAAGAGATCAAACTGATCGGCGATCTCACGCAATCCGGCGATGCGTTTCATGGTGTCATCGTTTCATCTTGAGTGCTATGTCGTTGCTGTTTCCCTGACCGGCGGATCCTGCACGCCGTAGCTGCCGAACGCGGCGGCGGTCTCGCTGATCTCGGCCTCGTTCAGCAGCACCGGTCCACCGATCGCGAGCGAGAGATAGTACTGCCGGGCAATCGTCTCGAGTTCGACTGCGAGCCACATCGCCTTGTCGAGCGATGCCCCGGTGGCGATCATTCCGTGATTGGCCAGCAGGCAGGCGGTGCGGCCCTCGAGTGCTTGAAGCGCATGCTCGGACAGCTCTTTGGTGCCGAACCTGGCATAGCCGGCGACACGGACGCTCGTGCCGCCGAAGGCGGCCATCATGTAATGGCACGCCGGAATTTCCTTGCGCGCGATCGCCAGCACGGTGGAATAGGTCGAGTGGGTATGGACGATGCCGCCGACATCGGGGCGCGCCTTCATGATGTCGAGATGAAAGCGCCACTCGGTGGAAGGCTTGAGCGGGCCCTTCCATGATCCGTATTCTCCGCCTTTGATCGGCATTGCGGCGATCATCTCGGGCGTGAGCGCGTCGTAGGGCGTCGCCGACGGCGAAATCAGCATGGTGTTGCCATGACGCGCCGAGATGTTTCCGGACGTCCCCTGGTTCAGCCCTGTGGCGTTCATCCATCGGCACTTCGCGATGATCGCCTCGCGCAGCTGAAGTTCGGTATCGGTCATGATCGGCTCCTTGAGATCGGCGCGGACGGCGCTCAATATTTCTGTCGGGTGGGCGTGATGCAGATTTCCTGCACCAGCGCGTTTTGCGGAAGGTTGTAGGCGTCGAGGATCAGGTCGGCGACGTGATCGGCGCCGATGCCGCCGCCGATCGCCGCCTTGTTCGCCTTGTAATTGGCGAGCGTCACCGGATCCTTCACGCCATCGAGCACTTCGGTCTCGATGATCCCTGGCGAAATGACGATGACGCGGACGTCGTATTCGGACAGGTACTCGCGAAGGCTGTCGGATACGCCGTGAACGAAATATTTGGTGCCGCAATAGACCGTGTGGTCCGGATAGACCTTGCGCCCCGCGATCGAGCTCATCATGACAAGGGTGCCGTGGCGACGCTCCATCATGCCGGACATCACGGCGTGGACGCTGTTCATGACGCCATTGACGTTGATGGCGATCATTTCGTCCCAATCGGCCGGGTCCTGCTTGCCGATGTCGCCGAGCCTGGCGAGGCCGGCATTGGCGAACATCATGTCGACCGGGCCGAACCTCGCTTCGGCCTCGCGCACTGCCGCGGTTAGCACGGCGCGATCGCGCACGTCGACCTGGCGGCAGATCGAATTGGGCAGCCGCATCGCCTCGAGCCGGTCGATCCGGCGGGCCATCAGCAGCACGGGATGGCCTGCCGCAGAAAAGGCGCACGCGGTCGCCTCTCCAATGCCGGAACTCGCACCCGTCACGGCGACAAGCGGCTTTGCGGTCATGTCACAGCCCTCCCATCAGAGTTCCCCTTCAAAGTCCGTCGTCAAAGTTCGTTTTGCGCAAATGCCTCCAGCGTTCCGGCATCTGCGGCTATGTCGAGGAACGAAAATCGGTTGCGCATTTCGCGGCAATGGATGATCGCCTCGCGATAGAGGTCGACGGGTACGCCGAGTTCGGCGGGAGTCGTCGCGCCGCCCGCAGCCGACAGCAGCCGCTTCATCTCATCGACCGGGATCGTGTAGGCGGCCAGCTCACGCCGAAGCTCCGGCCAGGTGTCCGCGAGCTTGCGGTTGAACGCCATGGCGCCATCGTCGTCGAAGGCCTTCTGTTTCAGCTCGGCCAGACATTGCAATGCGACCTCTTCACCGAAGCGGCGCTTCATGCCCGCCACGTCGATGGGCGTGGCGTGAACGGACAGCGGGCGGTCGGCGGCGAGCATGCGCTGCTGCAGCCGTGCCATGCTCAGCGAGGCGATGCCGACCTGCTGGCCGTGCAGGCTGCCCGGATGCCGCGCTCCCGCAAAGCAATCGATGTAATGGGAGATCTGGTGCTCGCCCATCGAGCCATGGTGCGAGATTCCCGTGAAGGAAATGCCGAGCCCGCACAATGTCAGCACGCGATAGAGATACCCCATCGCCTCGATGTCGCCCTTGGGCAGATTGCCGGCCCGCTTGTTGAGCTCGATCTCGTCGGCAGCCTGGATCGTGTAGGGCTCCTGGAAATAGGCCGTCCCCAACAGCCGGTGCGACATCCACCAGTCGGTCTGCGCGACCGAGCGGGCGAGGCAGTCGGCGTAGCCGGAGGCGGCGAGATAGGGCGGTGCGGCGGCGGACACTTTGAGGTCGACAAAGAAGCCGGCCGGCGTGTGCGAGGGCAGCGAGACCTTCAGCCCGCTGTCGAGCGTGAGCGAGGCGGTCGACGAGGTGTATCCGTTCATCGAGGCCGCGGTTGCGAACACGCAGTAGCGCCGGCCGTCGAGACCGGTGACGTATTTGCAGAGGTCGTTGACAGTGCCGGAGCCGACGGCGACGACGGAATCGAATCCGCGCAGCCGCTCGGTCAGGCTGCGAACCTCGGCCATATCGGCATGAGGACGATCGAGCACGATGGTTTCGACAGAGCCGAGTTCGCGCAGCGCCTTCGCGACGCGCGCACCCATCGCCTCATAGGTCGCCTGGTCGGCGACGAGTGCAAGGCGATGCCCGAGTTTCAAGGACGCAACCAGCTCGGCCTCGCGTCCCTCGAGGCTGTCCTCGATCACGATGGAATCGTAGGGCACCTTGACCTGGGCGCCGGTCACGGGATTGGTCCAGCGACCAGCCACCATATCGTCGATCAGCGCGGTCCAGTTCTGCTTCGACATCTGCAAAATCCCGCGCCGCGTTTGGGTCGGCGCGGCCCTCATCGTGACATTTGACAAAATCGAGTGACAATTAACCGAGCCAATTGACAATTGTCAACTCAGTGTGCATTTTGTGAAAAATCGACGCTGGGCCGGATTGCCGATGACCAGGACGCTGCAACGCAATGTGACACCGCCGCGGATCAAGCGCCGCGCGTTGTCGATTCCGGCAGAGTTCGACAGTGATCCTGTCGTATGGGCGGCTTGGCTCTACTACGAAGAAGGCATGACGCAGGAGGAGGTCGCCGATCAGCTCGGCGTCTCGCGCGCCTCGGTGGTGAACTTCCTGCAGGAAGCCCGCGACCGCAACATCGTCACCATCGCCGTCTCCTCACGGCACCTGCAGACCATCGGTCTTGCGCGCGAAGTGGCCGACGCTTACGGGCTCACCAACTGTCTCGTCGTGCCCGACGATGGCGGTCGTCTGCCGGTCCACGAACGGATCGGCCGGGCCAGCGCGCGGCTGTTGATCGAGCGGCTGCAGCCCGACGATGTGCTCGGGGTGTCCTGGGGCCGCACGGTGCAGGCGCTGTCGGCGGCGTTGCCCGAGATGAAGCTTCCGGGCGTGACCGTTGCGCAGATCACCGGCTGTTCGATCGGAACGACGGAATTCTCGCCGGAACTGTGCACCTCGAATATCGCCAACCGGCTTGGTGCGCGCTGCGTCAATTTGCATGCCCCCGGCATCGTCTCGACCGCCCAGATCAAGCGCCTGTTCATGCAGGAGCCGGCGCTGGTCGAGACCTTCAAGATCATCCACAGGAGCAACAAGGTGCTGTTCGGCGTTGGCAGCGTTGACGACGCCGGCACCGCGATGCGCAGCGGCTACATGTCGGCCGAGAACATCGGGCCGTATCTCGCGCGCGGCGCGGTCGGCGTGGTGAGCGGACGTTTCATCGACCGCGACGGTAAGCCGATCCTGGGCGCGCTCGACAACCAGATGATCGGGCTGACGCTCGACGAGATCGCCAAGGTGCCGGAACGCATTTGTATTGGCGGCGGCAGCGACAAGATCGACGCGATCTATGCCGCGCTCAACAACAGTTACGCAACGATACTGGTGACGGACGTGGCAACGGCGAAGGCGCTGGTGCCGCGTGCGGCCCGGTCTGCCCAAACCGGAGTATCACGCCGGCCCTGAAACAAGACTGCGAACCGGGCCAAAGAGCCCGGCGCCGAGAAGAAGCGAATGCGCGAGGAAACGTCAATGGTTTCGCACCGTGCGCCAGGTTTGGGTGCGCCAAGTTTGAGTGCGCAGAGTCTGGATGCGCAAGCTCTGGCTGTCGAAGTGCCGGTATCAGGCACGCCGCGCCGCCGCGTCTGGCCGCGATTTCTGACCTCGGAACACCCGTTCCCGTGGCTGGCGCCGATCACCGCGCTGATTCTCGCGTTCGGCGTCTATCCGCTGCTGTATGCGCTGTGGCTCTCATTCTTCAAGCGCAACCCGATCACCCGCCTGAACGTCTTCAACCCAACCTGGAATTGGGGGAAGCTGTTTGCCGATGAGCGCGTGTGGGGTGCGATTGGCCACACCTATCTGTACACGATCTCTGCCCTGGCGATCGAACTCTGCCTCGGGCTTGCGATCGCGCTGCTGCTCGACAGCGATCGCAAGGGCTACGGACTGCTGCGTGCGCTGATGACGCTGCCGCTGGTGGTGCCGCCCGCCGTCACCGGCATGATGTTCCTCTTGATGCTGGACGGATCGTTCGGCGTGTTGAGCACCGGCCTGGTGTCGCTCGGGCTGTGGCCGGCGCAACATCCGATTCTCGCCTCCGGAAACACCGCGCTGGCCGGCGTCCTGCTCGCCGACGTCTGGCAGTGGACGCCGTTCATGGTGCTGATCATGCTCGCTGGCCTGCGCGCCTTGCCGAAGGAGCCGTTCGAGGCTGCCGCGATCGACGGCGCGACGGCGAGCCAGGCTTTCTTCCGCCTGACGTTACCGATGCTCTCCAAGATCATCGCGCTCGCCGTTCTGATCCGCGGCGTCGACCTGTTCCGGATCTACGACTACGTCAAGGTGATGACGGACAGCGGGCCGGGCACCGCGACCGAGACGCTGACCTCCTATGCCGGCACCATCTATTTCAAGAATGCCGACTTCCCTTACGCCTCGACGATTTCGCTGTTCACGCTGCTTTTGGTGATCGTCACGTCGAGCATCTTCATCAAGCTGTTCAAGGTGCGGTTCTGATGCAGGAAACGTTTTGGCAGAAGCGATTGCGGGATGTGGCCGCCGTGCTGGTGGTGGGCCTGTTCATGTTCCCGCTGTTCTGGTGGGCGCTGACATCGTTCAAGCCGACGTCGGCGATCTTCGACAAGGACGGCATCGTCTGGTTCAATTTCAAGCCGACCCTGGTGAACTATGCCGTCACGATGCTCGGCAAGTCGCGGGCGGAGCTTGCGATCGAGTCAGGCAACACGTTCGGGATCGGCGGCGCCAGCTCCTATGACAGCCGCCAGACCATCATCGACTCGCTGATCGTGGCCGTGGGCTCGACCGCGCTGACGGTGCTGCTCGCGGTGATGGCGGCCTACGCGCTGTCGCGGATGCGCTTCTTCGGGCGGCAGGCCTATCTGAACTGGATCCTGTCGCAGCGCTTCATGCCGCCGATCGCGATCATCGTGCCTGTCGTCTTCATGTTCCACTACATGTCGCTGCTCGACACACGGCTCGGCCTGGTCATCGTGGATACGCTGATCAACCTGCCGATCGCCGTGCTGCTGATGAAATCGTTCTACGATGACGTCCCCGCCGACGTCGACGAGGCCGCCATGATCGATGGCGCCACACGATTGCAGATCTTCCGGCGCGTCGTCCTGCCGATGGTGAAGGGCGGCGTCGCGGCCACGGCGGTGCTTTGCTTCATCTTCTCGTGGACCGAATTCCTGCTGTCGTTGTTCCTGACCAATTCGATCCGAACTCTGCCGGTCAAGATCACGACCTTCGTCACCTCGACGGGCTCGGAATGGGGCTTCATCGCGGCTCTCGGCACCACCGCCGTGATCCCGAGCTTCATCTTCATCTTGCTCGTCCAGAAGCAGCTTGTCCGTGGCCTAACCCTCGGATCTCTCAAGGAGTAGGCGCACGTAACGAGACTAGAACGTCAACAAAAACTTTGGGAGGAGTATCTATGAGCTTCAAGAAATTCGACCAGCAGACATTCATCGTCGATAGCGCGAACGCGTATACGAACAAGCAGATTTCCAAACGCGAATTCCTGCGTCGGATGGGATTGGCGGGCGTCGGCTTCTCGGCCTTCGGCGCCGGCATGCTCGGCAATCCGCGGGGCTTGCGCACCGGCAACATGCTCGGCACCGAGGCCTATGCCGACGGCCTGCCGGACAACCAGGCCAAATGGCTGAAGGACGTCGGCAGCAAGTTCAAGGGCGCCAAGATCCGCTACTCTACCGAATCGACGCCGCCGTCCGTGATCCTCAACCAGATCAAGAAGGAGTTCACCGATCCGACCGGCATCGAGGTCGAGGTCGAGATCGTGCCGCTGGAACAGGTGCTCGCCAAGGCGACGCAGGACGTGCAGGGCCAGCTCGGCTCCTACGACCTCTACTATCTCGATCAATCCTGGATCTCGATGTTCCAGCCCGATTGCATCGATCCCGTCGCCTATTACAAGGACAAGCCGGAACTGGCGATGCCCGATTTCGATTGGGACGATTTCTCCAAGCCGCTGGTCAAGA
Source organism: Bradyrhizobium sp. LTSPM299 (assembly GCF_000938235.1). Lineage (NCBI taxonomy): Bacteria > Pseudomonadati > Pseudomonadota > Alphaproteobacteria > Hyphomicrobiales > Nitrobacteraceae > Bradyrhizobium > Bradyrhizobium sp. LTSPM299. Next base: position 86,685 of record NZ_JYMU01000098.1, on the reverse strand, counting down.
ATGTCGCCCAGGTCGAGGGACAGTGGATGGGCATTCCGTTCGACATCCCGATCTTCACGATGATGTACCGCAAGGACATCCTCGAGAAGCACAAGATCGCGGTGCCGACCACCTACGAAGACTTCCTCGCCGCCGCCAAGCAGATCACCGAGGCCGAGAAGGGCAACGGCGTGTTCGGTACCGGCCTGCAGGCCAAGTCCGGGCACTATTCGCTGGAATGCGACTGGAGCCAGGCGGTGTGGGGCCACGGCGGCTCGATCTTCAACAAGAACAAGAAATTCTCGGGCAATGACGAGCAAGGCATCGCCGGCCTGAAATGGTACCAGGAGCTGTTGAAGGTCTCGCCGCCGAATTCGACGGCATCGACCTGGGACGGCCAGTTCGAGATGATGCATTCCGGCCAGATCGCGCTGGCGCAGAGCTGGGATGAATTCTTCCCGGGCCTCGACGCCGACGATTCCAAGGTCAAGGGCCTGTGGGAGCCCGCCAAGCCCCTGACCGCCAAGAAACTGCGTCCGCCTTCGGAGGCCGGCTTCAACGAGCAGCCGAATCTCGGCCATCAAGGTGGCTCGTGCATCTCACTGTCGAAATACTCCAAGAACAAGGAAGCCGCGTGGATCTTCATGCAGTGGGGCTGCTGCAAGGAGATCATGACACGCTGCACGCTGCTCGGCGGCTTCGCGCCGATGCGCAATTCCTCGTTCGCTGATCCGCGTGTCAAGGCCAAGGCCAAGGTCGGCGCAGGCACCACGCGGCATCTCGAAACCGTGAAGTGGACGATCGACAATGCGATGGCGACCGAGCCGCACATGCAGTTGTGGGCGGGCCTGTCGACCAACGAGATCCCCACCGAACTTGGCAAGCTGCTCACGGGGCAGGCCTATGACGGCGACGCCAAGAAGTGCATGGACGCCCTGGCGAAGGACATCGACGCCAAGGTGAAGGACGCTGGCCTGCTTTAAGGTTCGCGTCGCAAGAGTTCGCGAAGGCGGCGCGAGTCGCCTTCGCTTCTTTTGAAATGGGACGGCATGACCAAAGACCTGGTGATCGGCATCGACAGTTCGACCTCGGCGACCAAGGCGATCGCCTGGGACCGCAGCGGCCGCGCCGTGGCCGAAGGACGCAAGGCGATCGGCCTCGCCAATCCGCAGCCGGGGTATTTCGAGCAGAACCCGGACGAGTGGTGGGATTCGACGGCGGCCGCATTGCGCGGCATCACCAACCAGGTCGGTTCGGAGCGGATCGCCGCGATCGCGATTTCCAATCAGCGCGAGACCTTCAGTGCATTTACCGAGGACGGGATCGCAATCCGGCCCGGCATGACCTGGCTCGACGAGCGGGCGCGGCCCCAAATGGTGCGCTTCGGCAAGTCGTTCGGGGCCGAACGTCTTCATGCCATTTCCGGCAAGCCGCTCGATGTCCTGCCTTGCCTCTACCGCATGATCTGGATGGCGGAGCAGGAGCCGGAGATCTTTACGCGGGCGGCGCGGTTTGCCGAAGTTCACGGCTATCTGACGCATTGCCTGACCGGCCGATGGCGGACGTCGACGGCCTCGGCCGATCCAACCGGCCTGCTCGACATGACGCGCGATGTCTGGTCGGCCGAGATCCTCGATGCGGCCGGCATCGCCATCGAAAAATTGCCGACGCTGCTGCCGCCGGGCGCGCGGATGGGTGAAGTCACGCACGCGGCGGCTGCATTCACCGGCCTGTCGGCCCGGACGCCGGTCGTTGCCGGCGGCGGCGACGGCCAGTGCGCAAGCACCGGCGCCGGCGTCACCTCGCCAGGCAGCGCCTACATCAATCTCGGAACGGCGGTGGTCTCGGGCAGCTACAGCCGCGACTATGCCTATGACCGCGCTTTCCGCACCGAGAAGGCCGTGTGCGACGACGGCTACATCTACGAGCAGGTCATCCGCACCGGAACTTTCCTGGTCGACTGGATGGCGCGCGAGATGTTCGGGATCGATGCGACGGCGCAACGGAGCGTGTTCAAGGCGCTCGAAGCGGAAGCGGCGACCTGTCCGATCGGAGCGGGCGGCGTCGTGGTGCTGCCGTACTGGCTCGGTTGTATGACGCCTTACTGGGATCCCTATGCGCGCGGCGTCATCGCCGGATTGTCGGGCTCGACCCGGCGCGGCGCGATCTATCGCGCCTTGCTGGAAGGCATAGCGTTGGAAGTTGCCGCTCAGAGCGAGAGGATTGAGGCGGCGACCGGCGCCGAGATCCGGCAGTTCTCGGCGATCGGGGGCGGTTCGGACAGCGACCTCTGGCTGCAGATCTTCGCCGACACGTCAGGCCGTCCGGTTTTCCGCTCGACAGCGCGGGAAGCATCGTCGCTCGGCGCCGCAATCGCTGCGGCCAAGGGCGCCGGCTGGTACGGCACGATTGCGGAAGCCACCGCGGCGATGACGAACCCGCCGGCGAAGCAGTTTCAGCCCGAGCCCAAGAACGTCGCGCGCTACGCCGAACTGCGTGCCATCCACGCCGACCTCTGGCCCAGGCTGATCGATTGGAACGCGCGCCTTGCCGCGTTTCCCGAGGGCGCGCCGTCATGAAGCCGATGGCAAGTTTTCCCGCGGAGACCGCGCGGCGCATCGTCTGCGTCCTGACCGATATCGATGATACGCTGACCACCGACGGGCAGCTCCCCGCGGCCTCCTATGCCGCGCTGGAAAAGCTTCGCGGCGCGGGTCTCGCTGTTGTTCCCGTCACCGGTCGGCCGGCGGGCTGGTGCGACATGATAGCGCGGTTCTGGCCGGTCGACGGCGTGATCGGCGAGAACGGCGCGTTCTATTTCCGGCACGATCCGGTGGCCCGCAAGATGATCCGCAAGTTCATTGCGACGGACGCCGAGCGCGCTGTCAACCGCAGCAGATTGACGGCGCTCAGCGAGCGCATTCTGTTGGAGGTGCCGGGCGCTGCGATCTCGGCCGATCAGCTCTACCGCGAGGCGGACCTTGCGATCGACTTCTGCGAGGACGTGCCGGCGCTGCCACGCGCGGCCATCGACAAGATCGTCTGCCTGTTTGAAAGCGCGGGCGGCATCGCCAAGGTGTCTTCGATCCACGTCAACGGATGGTTCGGCGGCTACGACAAGCTCGCCATGACCAGGATTTTCTTGCGCGAGAGGCTGGGCCTCGATCTCGACGAGGCGAGGGACCGCATCGTGTTTTGTGGCGATAGCCCGAACGATGCGCCGATGTTCGGATTCTTCCCCTACGCTTGCGGCGTCGCGAACGTACGGGATTTCGAAGGTTCGATGTCCGCAACTCCGGCCTTCGTTGCCAGCAAGCGCGGCAGCGAGGGCTTCGTCGAGATTGCAGAACGAATATTGTCGGCAAGGGCGAGCGCGTAGCGGGAAGGTTTTAGGCATGGCATCGGTCACCATCAGCAATATCCGCAAGTCCTATGGCGGGCTCGAGGTGCTGCACGGCATCGATCTCTCCGTCGCCAACGGCGAGTTCGTCGTGCTGCTGGGACCCTCCGGCTGCGGCAAGTCGACATTGCTGCGGATGGTCGCAGGCCTCGAAGCGATCAACTCGGGCCAGATCAGCATCGGCAACGTCGTGGTCAACGATCTGCATCCGAAGGATCGCAACATCGCGATGGTGTTCCAGAACTACGCGCTCTATGCGCATTTGAGCGTGTTCGACAACATGGCGTTCTCGATGCAGCTCAAGAAGCTGCCGAAGGATGAAATCAGGCGCAAGGTGGAGTGGGCGGCGTCGATCCTCAACCTCACGCCCTATCTCGACCGCCAGCCCAGGCAATTGTCGGGCGGCCAGCGCCAGCGCGTTGCGATGGGGCGCGCCATTGTGCGCGATCCCTCCGTGTTCCTGTTCGACGAGCCATTGTCGAACCTCGATGCGAAGCTACGGGTGCAGATGCGCACCGAGATCAAGGAGCTGCATCACAAGCTGTCGACGACCATCATCTATGTCACCCACGACCAGATCGAAGCCATGACGATGGCCGATACGATCGTGGTGTTGCGCGACGGCAATATCGAGCAGATCGGCAAGCCGCTGGAGATCTACGACCGTCCGGCAAACCTGTTCGTCGCCGAGTTCATCGGATCGCCCTCGATGAACTTCCTGTCCGGTGAGGTCGGCGCAGAGGCGGGACGCCCGGTCGTGCGCGCCAACGGCGTTACGCTGCCCTTGCCATTGGATGCACAGGTCACCGCCGGACAGATCGTGAAGTATGGCATCCGGCCCGAGCATCTGCGGCCAGGCACCGGCAGCGAGGGTATCCCAGCCAAGGTGTCCGTCGTCGAGCCGACGGGTCCCGAGATTCACATCTATGCCGATATCGGTGGGCAGGAGGTCTGCTCCATCACGCAGGACCGCCTCGAACTTTCGCCGGACGATCCGATCAGGCTGGTGCCCGCACTCGACAAGATCAGGCTGTTCGAGCCCGCGACCGGCAAGGTCATCAACGGCCCGGACGAAACCAAACCGCGTGCGCTGCTGCGGGCCTAGTTCGGGCATCGGATTTTCTCCCTCGGGCGCGCTCGGCGCCGCCGCCAAATATAAGAAGCCGGAGGAAAAACATGGTGGACTACGTCATCGTCGGTGCCGGCTCGGCCGGGTGCGTGTTGGCGAACCGTCTGTCAGCGTCGCCAGGGAACGAGGTCGTTCTGCTTGAGGCGGGCGGCAAGGACAGCAATCCATTCATCCACATGCCGGCGGGATATCTCGCGCTGATGAAGTCCGGAAGCATTGATTGGCATTACCACACCGAGCCGCAGCCGCATCTGGACAATCGGGTTCTGTTCTGGCCGCGCGGCAAGGTGCTGGGAGGATCGAGTGCCATCAACGGAATGGTCTATATCCGCGGCCATGCGTCTGATTATGATCTATGGGCGCAGCTCGGCAACCGCGGCTGGTCCTATGCCGACTGCCTGCCATACTTCATTCGGTCGGAAGGGCGCGAGGCGGGGGCCGACGACTATCACGGTGGCGACGGTCCGCTGCGGACGAGCCGGCTGCCGGAGATCACCCATCCGTTGACCAAAGCCTGGTTCGAAGCCGGCAAGCAGGCCGGATATCGCGCGACGGATGATTTCAACGGCGCCGAACTGGAAGGCTTTGGCCCGGTCGACAGCACAATCGCAGACAACCAGCGCGCCAGCGCGGCGCGGTGCTACCTGCATCCGGTCCGTAACCGGCCCAATCTCAAGGTGATCACCAAGGCGCTTGCCTCACGCGTCCTGATGGAAGGCGGGCGCGCTGTCGGCGTCGAGTACATCAGGAACGGTCAAGTCCATACCTTGCGAGCCGAACGCGAGGTGATCCTGTCGGGCGGCGCGATCAACTCGCCGCAATTGCTGCAATTGTCTGGGATCGGCGATGGAGACCATCTGCGATCGCTCGGCATCAAGGTCGCCCATGAGCTCAAGGGCGTCGGGCAGAATTTGCAGGATCACCTCGCCTGCGGCGTCAAGCAGCGCTGCACCCAGCCGATCTCGTTCCTCAACCACACCAAGCCGCTGGGCGCCACCAAGGCCTTCATCCAGTATGTGCTGACCAGGACGGGCCCGGCGACGTCGCACGGCCTGGAGGCCATGGCGTTCCTCAAATCGCAACCCGATCTCGTTGCGCCGGATCTTCAGTTCTTCTTCGTGCTCCTGATGTACAGCGATCACGGTCGCAAGATCGAAAATGAGCACGGCTTCATGGCCTATTTCAACATCGCGCGCCCCGAGAGCCGCGGCAGCATCATGATCAAGTCGGCCGATCCGCTGCAGCATCCTTCAATTCGCCCGAACTATCTGGAGGCGCACGAGGATGTGCGCAACATGCGCGACGGCATCAGGATTGGCCGCGAGATCATCGCCCAGAAAGGTTTTGATCCCTATCGCGGAGACGAATATGCCCCGGGCTCACGCGCCAAGTCGGACGCCGACATCGACAGCTATGTTCGCCAGACCTGTGAAACCATCTATCACCCGGTCGGCACCTGCAAGATGGGTTCGGACCCGCTGGCCGTTGTCGACGAGCGCCTCCGCGTTCGCGGCGTCGAGGGGCTGCGGGTGATCGATGCGTCGATCATGCCGCGATTGGTTTCGGGCAACACCAACGCGCCGACAATCATGATTGCGGAAAAGGGCGCCGACTTCATCCTCGACCGGCAGCCACTCGCAGCGGCGACGAGGCCTGCGGGAGCAAGGCAACAGGCGAGCCTTTAGCGCGCCGCCTCTCTCCACAACGATCGCTGAGGCCAACTAATCATACAAATGTCAGTTGTATGACTGTGGGCCGCCGGAGCAGGCTGGCGCCCAAGATTTGGCCAATACGTCGTTGCGCGTTACTTGACGTTCTGCACGGCTGGAGCAACACTTCGCTGGCTTGACCGTGGTTTCTCGCCCGATCAAGGGCGTCAAGCGCGCGCCAACTGAAGCTGGTACCAGCGGGGTGTGGGACGATGCCTGACCAGGTTCGTGACGATTGTCCCACCGCATTCAGTCTTGACCGCCGGGAGTTCTTGGCGGGCGCATTCTTCGTCGGCGGGCTTGCCGCGTTCGGGACCTTGCCGGCGGCCTCCGCGGCGGCCTCGTGGTCCGCGGAATCGGCGGCGCGATTTCAGGAGATTTCGTCATTGTTGATTCCCCACCGCTTGAACGCGGAGATCGGGAAACGCATCGGCAGTGCGATGAGTCAGCTAAATCCGTCGCTGTCGGATCATGTGGCCGGGCTGCTCGCGATCGCCAAACAAAAGAACGCGAAGATCGTCGAAGACTTCTTCCCTGACGTGCCGGAGGGGCCGCTCAAGCAGACCGCGCTCGCGATTATTTCCGCCTGGTATCTGGGCGTGGTGAGCGACGCGCCCGATGCCGAGGTGTTCGCCTTCGAATATGCGCTGATGTACCAGCCGACGCGCGACGTCATGACCATCCCGTCATACGCGATTTCCGGGCCGAACGGGTGGTCGTCCAATGCTCCGCCACTGAGCGACATGCCGGACTTCTGAATGGACCGCGCGCGACAAGAACTAGGACATGACCCTGATGGCGAGTGACACCAGCGCAGATGTCGTGATCGTCGGGACCGGGGTGGTCGGCTGCCTGGTCGCGGAACGTGCCCTGGATGCCGGTCTGTCGGTGCTGATGCTCGAAGCCGGGCCGCGCGTCGATCGGTGGCGGATTGTCGAGAATTACCGAAACCTTCCGCCGAGCATGCGGCTGTTTCATTGGGACGCGCCTTACCCGCCGAAGCCGTGGGCGCCACATCTGGAAACGCGCGTGGCCAAGGAGTCGGAGCAGTACCTTCAACTGGAAGGCCCGAACGCCCGCGCCTATCTGCAGGGCTATGTCCGCTATGCCGGAGGCGCGACCTGGCACTGGGCCGGAATCTGCTGGCGCCTCACGCCTGAAGACATGCGCCTGAAGAGCCTCTACGGCGTGGGGCGGGACTGGCCATTCGGCCACGACGTTCTCGAGCCGTACTATACGGCCGCCGAATATGCGATCGGCGTGTGCGGTCCGTCCGACCCTGCATTGCAGTGGCCACCGAATGCCGAACGTTCAAAACCCTATCCGATGGGACCGATACCGTTCGGTCCCGGTGAAAAGCGCCTGACCGAAGCGGCTGCCAGGATCGGCATGATGAACTTGCCGGCGCCGCAGGCCCGCAACAGCGGCGTGTCCTATCATGGGCGGCCGCCGTGTTGCGGCAACAACAATTGCTTTCCGGTCTGTCCGATCGCCGCCAAATACGACGCGGCGACCGCGCTGCCGAAGATCGAGGCCAAGGGCGGCAAGATCCTGGCCAACGCGGTGGTCTATCGCGTCGAGACCGGCGAGAAGAATGCGGTCGAAGCCGTGCACTATTTCGATCCGAACAAGGTTTCGCACCGGGTCACGGCAAAACTCTTCGTGATCGCCTGCAATGGCATCGAGACGCCGAAGCTGCTGTTGCTGTCCAAGGACGATCGCAATCCCAACGGGGTCGCGAACAGCTCCGATCAGGTCGGCCGCAACATGATGGATCAGCCGAAGCTGTTTGCGGAAGTGGAGCTCGCGGAGCCGCTGTGGACGGGCGTCGGACCGGTTCAGAGCAGCAGCATTCTGAACACGACGCAGGGTGAATTCCGCAATCGATACGCCGGAGCCATGTTCCGCATGGAGAACTTCGCCCGCAGCCCGCTCGGCTCCGCCGCTGCGCTGAAAAAGGGGCTGGTGGGCAAAGCCCTGGATACGGAAATTCGACGGCTGTCCGCCTGTACGGCAAGGTTGACCGTCGAGCACGAGCCGCTGCCCCTGCCGATCAACCGCCTGACACTGTCGAGCAAGACGGACTGGCTCGGGATCAACAAGCCAAATATCTATTACGACGTCAGCGACTATGTGCGCCGAAGCGCCAAGGAATACACCGTGCCGCGGCTGCAACAGCTGGCATCCGAACTCGGCGCCACCAGTTTCCAGCTCTCTCCCGAGTTTCTCAACAGCGACCACATCATGGGCGGCTGCATCATGGGGAGCGAAGCGGCGACTGCGGTGGTCGATGCCGACTGCCGTGCGCATGATCACCAAAATCTGTTCCTGCCTGGCGGCGGGGCGATGCCGAGCGGCACCGCGTCAAACAGCACGCTCACGATGGCGGCGCTGGCGCTGAAGGCGGCTGACGCGATCACGGCTCAACTCAAGCATGGCTGATCATGGGTAGCTCTGGTCATCGACTTGGTGCGCTGCTGATCGGCTTCGCCGGATTTCTGGCGGCCGACACCTCGCATGCGGCCGACACCGCGGCCGTGATCGACCGCGGCGCGTATCTGGCCACGGCCGCGGACTGCGGAGCCTGCCACACCGCGCCGGGCCGCGAGCCCTTTGCGGGCGGGCTGCCGATCAGCACGCCGCTCGGCACGATCTACTCAACCAATATCACGGCGTCGGCTGAGTTCGGGGTCGGACGCTATACGGAGGAACAGTTCTCGCGGGCGCTTCGCCGCGGCGTCAGACGGGACGGGGCCAACCTCTATCCCGCGATGCCCTACACGTCCTATGCGAAATTCACCGAAGACGACGTGCATGCGCTCTTTGTGTATTTCACGCGGGCGGTCAAGGCGGTCGATCATTCCGCGCCGAAGACCGAGCTGCCGTTTCCGATGAACATCCGGCTGTCGATGATCGGCTGGAACCTGCTGTTCCTGAACAGTGCGGCTTTCGTGCCGGATCCTAACCAATCGGCGGAATGGAACAGGGGCGCTTATCTGGTCCAGGGCGCGGCGCATTGCAGCACCTGCCACACGCCGCGCGGTTTTCTGATGCAGGAGCAGACCAGCCGCGCGCTGTCGGGCGCCTCGGTCGGGCCCTGGTACGCACCCAACATCACGTCCGATCCGACCAGCGGCATTGGCAGCTGGACCAAGGACGATCTCGTCACCTATCTGCGGACCGGCCATCTGTCCGGCATGGCGCAGGCTGCCGGAAGCATGGGCGAAGCCGTCGAACACAGCTTCCAGCATCTCACCGCGTCCGACCTCGAGGCAACAGCGGTTTACATCAAGAGCGTTCCGGCGATCCACGACCCCAGTGACGACGCGTCCCGCTTCACGGCCGGAAGGCAGTCCTCCGAACTGGCCACGTTGCGCGGACGCGACGGCGTCAAGTCCGACAACGGCGCCGATCCCGCGGGTGCGCTGCTGTTTGCAGGCAATTGCGTGTCCTGCCATTCGGCCGAAGGGCAAGGCAGCAAGGACGGCTATTATCCGAGCCTGTTCCACAACTCGGCCACCGGCGCAAAGAACGCGACCAACCTGATTGCCGCTATCCTGTACGGCGTCAATCGCGTGACCGTGGGCAAACAGGCCTTCATGCCTGGCTTCGGTGGTCAACCGACCGATGCCAATCCACTCAACGACCGCGAGATCATGGCGTTGGGCAACTATGTCCTCACGCATTATGGCGCCGGCGGCACGGCCATCACCGAGCGGCAAGTCGCCGAAGTGCGCAGCGGCGGGCCATCGTCCCCGTTGCTCATGCTGGCGCGTGGGGGCATCGCTGCAGCGGCTGTCGTCGTGCTGTTGGGTATTGCCTTTGTCCTGTTCAGAAGACGGAAGATCGTCTCCAGGTCTGCGGCTGCATCCTAAGCAGATCTCGTCCATAATGCGGGCTTGGCGACCGGAGCGCTGTCGGACTACGATGGCGCCAGATCTGTCGCTCCAGGAATGAGCCCGCGAAGGATGCCGGCGTCACTGCTTGCCAATTGGATGGAGCGGTCGTCGTCCGGCCGCATCCTGATGCGGATTCTGGTCCTGATCGCCTATCTCATCATCTTCGCGCCGGTCTCGATGATCGTCGCAACCAGCTTCTTCTCCCAGGAGATCGTCAGCTTTCCGCCGCCGGCGCTGACCTGGCACTGGTACGCCAACGCCTGGGACAGGCCGGAATTTTTGCGCGGCCTGATCACAAGCTTGCAGGTCGCCCTGCTTGCGGCCGCCGTCGGCGTGCCGATCGGCACCGCAGCCGCGCTCGCCATCGTGCGCGGCGAGTTTCCCGGCAAGCAGGTGATCAGCGCGCTGTTGCTGGCGCCGCTAGCCGTGCCCGGGGTCGTCGCCGGCTCCGGGCTCTATATGTTCTATGTGCTCGCGGAAAACGCCCTCGATCGCGACATCAAGGCGACGACCGAAGGGCTGGTCGCGGCCCATGTGATGCTCACGATTCCCTGGACCGTGCGGCTGGTGGTTGCGAGCCTGCAGGGCCTCGACCGCGCGGCGGAGGAGGCGGCGGCCAATCTCGGCGCCGGTCCCCTCACGGTGTTTCGCCGCATCACGCTTCCGATGATGCGGCCCGGCATCGTGGCGGCGGCTATGTTCTCCTTCATCCAGAGTTTTGAGAATCTCGACCTGTCGCTGCTGCTGGTCGGTCCCGGCCGGATCACGTTGCCGGTCGCGATGCTCAACTATCTCGAATTCCGGATCGATCCGACGCTGGCCGCGGTCGCAACCGTGCAGATCGTGATCGTCGGGGTGCTGATGGTGGTGACCGATCGCTTCGTCAAATTGTCACGGGTCGTCTGATGGCGAGCCTGTCGATCGACAATCTCACCAAGCGTTTCGGCGCGTCTCTCGCCGTCGACGGCCTCAATCTCGCGGTGCAGGAAGGCGAGCTGGTCGCGCTGCTCGGTCCCTCCGGCTGTGGCAAGACCACGACCCTGCGTATGGTTGCAGGATTTTTGCCCCCGACCAGCGGGCGGGTGCTGTTCGACAGCGAGGATGTCACCAATCTGCCCGCGCACAAGCGCGCGACCGGAATGGTGTTTCAGTCCTATGCGCTGTTTCCGCACATGACCGCAGCGCAGAATGTCGGCTTCGGGCTGGAGATGCGCGGTGTTGGTGGCGCCGAGCGTCAGGCCAAGGTCGAGGAGGCGCTGAAACTGGTGCGGCTGTCGCATCTGGCAGGTCGGCTGCCGCGCGAATTGTCGGGCGGACAGCAGCAGCGCGTCGCGCTGGCCCGTGCGCTGGTGATCAATCCAAAGCTCTTTCTGCTCGATGAACCCTTGTCCAACCTCGACGCCAAGCTGCGCGCCGAGGTCCGGATCGAGATCCGGGCGCTGCAGCAGCGGCTCGGCCTGACCACGCTCTTGGTCACGCATGACCGCGAGGAGGCGCTGACCATGGCCGATCGTCTGGTCGTGATGGAGGGCGGCCGGGTGCGGCAGGTCGGCTCGCCACGCGAGCTCTATGATGAGCCGCAGGATGCGTTCGTGGCTGACTTCGTCGGCCGCTGTAACATCCTGCTCGGCCGGCGCGAGAACGAGGTCCAATTTCGCACTGCGGGCGGGCTCGTTTTAACCGTCGACATCGCGCCGAACGAGAGCAAGAATGCGAACGCCTTTGCGTTGCGGCCGGAACGGATTTCGATCCGCCCGGGTGCCGAGGGCGATCTCCACGGGCCGCTGCAGGCCGTGACCTATCTTGGGCCGCAGACTGAATACCATGTGCGTGTCGGCGACGAGATGTTCGTGGTGGTGCAGCAAACCCCGGGCGCGGACGAGCCGCTGGCTTCGGTCAGGCCGCAAGATCAGGTTTCGCTGCGGTGGGACCGCAAGGCCCCGCGGCTGGTGCCGCAAACATCTTGAGGGAGATGGTCATGATATCGCGACGTCATTTGTTGTCCGCCGGTGCCGGGGCTGCCACCATGCTGGTCCCGGGCGTGCCGATCGCGCGCGCGGAATCGAGCCAGGTCGTGGTCGGCACCTGGGGCGGCGATTACGGGCAACTGCTCAGCGATCTCATCGACAAGCCGCTGCTGGCACCGAAGGGTGTCGAGGTGCTGCAGGATGTCGCCAACGCCGATCCCCGCAAGACCAAGCTGCTGGCGGAGCGGCAAAGCCGGCGTGGCTCAATGGACGTGGCCTGTCTCTCGGACACTGACCACTATGTCGTCGCGACCACCAATGTCTTTGAGGCGGTTGATGCCACGAAAATCCCGCGGCTCGACAAGGTGTTTCCCGAGCTTCGCACCGACACTGCGATTCCGCACATCTACTCGGCGCTGGTGATCCTCTACAACGAAAACCAGGTCAAGACGCCACCGACCTCCTGGGCCGACCTTTGGGATCCCAAATGGCGCGGTCGCGTCGGTCTTGCCGATATTCTTTATTCATGGAACACGCTCGCGGCGGCGTTGGCGAACGGCGGTGGCGTCAGCAATCTCGACCCAGCGGAGCAAAAGCTGATGGAGTTGCGCTCGCTGGATGCAAAGATCTATCCGTCCAACGAGGCGCTCGCGGCCGGGCTGAAATCCGAGGAAGTCTGGCTCACGGCCATGTGGCTTGCCCGCGGCTTCATGTGGAAGAAGGCGGGCATTCCGCTCTCCCATGTCGTGCCGAAGGAGGGCGCGGCATCGATCGTGTTCGAAGCCAGCGTGCCGCGCAATGCGCGCAACAAGGACGGCGGCTTCGCCTATCTTGACGCGATGCTCGATGCCAAGGCTCAAATCGCCTTTGCTGACAAGATGGGATATGTGCCGACGGTGTCGGACGCCGTGCTGCCGGAAGATCTTGCGAAGCAGGTCAGCCTGAGCGAAGCCGACCGCGCCAGGCTCCTGAAACCCGACTACAAATACCAATCCGAGCGCTCGCAGCGCACGCTCGACTTCTGGAACAAGCAGTTCAAGGGCTGATTGTGGAGCTTCGGCTTTGACGTTCGCTGACACGCATCGCGACACGAAGGGGGCAAACGTCAAATCGGCTCCATCGGGCATGGCGTTGCTGGTGCTGCCGGCCTGCCTGCTCGTGCTTGGGCTCCTGATCGGGCCGATGCTCCTGATGTTCCGGATATCGCTCAATCGGTTCAGTCCGACACAGTTGATGATCGAGGCGTTCTCGTTCGAGAATTACGCACGCGCAGCGGCGGATCCTTATTATCAGGAGGTCATCCTGACGACGCTGGGCATGGCGCTGCTCTGCACCGCGTTGACGCTTGTTATCGCGTTTCCGGCGGCTTACTGGGTCGGGCGGCTCCAAAGCCGCTGGAAAAGCCTGGTCGTGATCGCGACGCTGTTTCCGCTCGTGGTCGGCAATGTCGTCCGCTCGGCCGGCTGGGTGGCCCTCTTTACGCGCGACGGGCTGATCAACGCCGTTCTCCTCAAAGCGCATGTGATCAGCGAGCCGCTGACACTGATGTATACGCCGAAGGCGGTCGTGTTCGGCATCATCGCGGTGGTGCTGCCCTACATGATCCTGACCATTGCTTCGGTGATCGAGAGCATTCCCCGCGACCTCGAGGATGCCGCCGCCAATCTCGGCGCGTCCGCTCTGCAGACATTCTGGCGCGTGATCCTGCCGCTGTCGGCGCCGGGCGTCGCGGCGGGGTCAATTCTGGTCTTCGTTTTGTGCATGAACACCTATGCAACTGCGGTGCTTCTCGGCGGGCCGCGTTTCAAGATGATGGCACCGGCGATCTTCGACCAGTTTGTGCGGGGCAACAACTGGCCGATGGGCGCCGCGCTGGCTTTCATGCTGCTCGCGCTGACCATGAGCTTTACGATTGTCGGCAGCATCGCCTTTGCGCGGCGCTATCGCGTGAGATAACCGCGGAACGCTCCAGCGGCCCGCTGTATGGGAAGGAAACGCTCGATGTCTGACCAGGCGAAAACCGACGTTCTGCCGGGCGATGAGCTCGCGCGCATCCGCAACAAGGGCGAGGTACCGATCGTCGCAAAGGCGACGTCGCGCGACCGCGGCATTGGTCCGTTCAAGCGGCTGGCGCTGCGCAGCGCCACGGTGATCGACGGCACCGGCGCGCCGCCGATCGGCCCGGTCGATATCATCGTGGAGAATGGCCGCATCGTCAGCCTGAAGAAGGTCGCAGGCTATGGCGCCGGTCCGGGCGAACCCGCCGATCACGAGATCGACTGCCGCGGAAAATGGGTGACGCCGGGCTTTGTCGATTGCCACGCCCATGCCGGCGTCGCCTATCACTCCGCGAACGGCTGGGTGCCGCCGGTCGACTATGTCTACAAGCTCTGGCTCGCCCACGGCGTGACCACCGTGCGCGAAATGGGCTCGATGAACGGCCTCGGCTGGGTCATCGACCAGCGCCAGCACTCGGCGGACAACACCATCGCGGCACCCCGGCTACTGGCTTACGCCTATTTTCCGGCGGTCAACGACATGATCAAGACCATCTATACGCCGGAGCAGGGCCGGGAATGGCTGCGCAAGGTTAGGGATCGCGGCGCCGACGGCATCAAATTCTTCGGCGCGCCACCTGCGATCATGGAAGCGGCACTCGACGAGTGCGCGAAACTCGGCCTGCGCTCCGGCTGCCACCACGCGCAGATGGCGGTGACGCGGATGAATGCACTGACCACCGCGCGCTGGGGCCTGACCAGCGCCGAGCACTATTACGGCCTGCCCGAAGCGCTGTACGAGGATCGGATCGTCCAGAATTTCCCGCTCGACTATAATTATACCGACGAATATTTCCGCTTCTCGGTCTCGGGCCAAATGTTCGGGCAGGCCGCCAAGCCCGGCTCGCGCAAATGGGAGGAGACGCTGGAGAAATTCCTTGAGATCGGCTTCACCTTTGTTCCGACCTTCACAATCTACGACGCCAATCGCGACCTGATGCGCGCGCGCCAAGCCTATTGGCACAAGGACTACACCTGGAAGTCGATGTGGGACTATTTCACGCCGCAGCGCGGCGGCCACGGCTCCTACTGGTATCGCTGGTCGACCCAGAACGAAGTCGAGTGGAAAGAAAACTACCGGCTGTGGATGGCGTTCATCAACGAATACAAGAACCGGGGAGGACGCGTTTGTACCGGCAGCGACTCCGGCTTCATCTACCAGATTTTCGGCTTCGGCTATGTCCGCGAGCTCGAACTGTTGCAGGAGGCCGGCTTCCATCCGCTGGAAGTGATCCGCGCCGCGACCTCGCAAGGTGCGGCGCTGTGCGGGATCCAGGACGAGGTCGGCACCATCGATGTCGGTATGCGCGCCGACCTTCTGGTGCACGATTACAATCCGCTCACCGACTTCAAGCTGCTCTACGGTACCGGCGCGATGCGGTTCAACGACGCGACCAACGCGGTCGAATGGCATCGCGGCCTGAAATACACCATCAAGGACGGGATCATCTATGACACCGAGGAATTGCTGGCCGATGTCCGCGAGCTCGTGAAGGCGAGTTGGGAGAGCGACGTTCCGGAAAAGTTCGCCGCGCGGGCCGCGGCCGAATGAACCGCGAGCCGCTCGATTTCTTCGTGCTGACGGGATTCCTGGGCTCGGGAAAGACCACGCTGCTGCGTGACTTTCTCTGTCGTCCCGAGGCAGCCGACACGGCTGTCATCGTCAACGAGGTCGGAGAGATCGGGCTTGATGGCGTCGTGTTGCGTGAGAGTGACGCCGATCTGCCGATCGCGATGCTGTCAAATGGCTGCGTCTGCTGCCAGATCGGCAGCGATCTCGCCTTCACCATCGACCGGTTGATCATGACGCCGCGGCCGCCCGGGGCGGGCCCGTTGCGCCGGATCATTCTGGAGACCAGTGGACTTTCGATGCCCGGGCCGGTGCTGCGGACGCTCGCGACATTGGCCGAGCACCGGATACGGGTGGCCGTGATCGGCACATTCGATCTCCAGCACGGCGGCGAGGTCGCGGCCTATGAGGAGGCGGTGGCGCAATGGACCGCCGCGCATCGCATCGTCGCGACCAAGGCCGATCTTGTCACATCGGTGGAGTTGGCCGGCGCGCCATCTGTGATCGCGGATATCAACCCGCTCGCCGAGGTGGTTGTGTCAGCAGATCGCGCCGGCACGGTGGTTGCGGCATTTGCTCCGTTGACGGCGCCGCCGCGGTTCGAGATCGCCGGCGCTCCGGGAAACGTGCAT
This sequence comes from Bradyrhizobium sp. LTSPM299, assembly GCF_000938235.1. Classification (NCBI taxonomy): domain Bacteria; kingdom Pseudomonadati; phylum Pseudomonadota; class Alphaproteobacteria; order Hyphomicrobiales; family Nitrobacteraceae; genus Bradyrhizobium; species Bradyrhizobium sp. LTSPM299. The sequence goes on along the minus strand of NZ_JYMU01000098.1, from coordinate 70,343 downwards.
CCGCGCATTGCGCTCTGTCTTGCGAGGCCCGTGGGCGAGGTCGCCTATCCTGATCTCGCGGCCTGGCTCGACAATCTGGCCGGCGCGCTCGGCGAACGCCTGTTGCGGATCAAGGGACTGGTTCGGGTTATGGAGAGCGAACGGCCGCTCCTGATCGAGTGCGTCGGCACGACGTTCTCGCTGCCACGCCCGCTTCACGTCGATGCTGCGCCGTCCGGCCTTGTCATCATCGCACGCGATGTGGAAGGGGCTGAACTCGACCGCGTGGCGCCGATTGGCCTCGTCGAATTGTCCTCCTGGAAGACGCCCGATCCGAACGGCCGGTCCGCTCGCGCTCCGATCAAGGCCGAGTGGGTGGTGTGATCGATGAGCGGCGGCGCAAATCTCGACCGCCCCTGGCGGCCATAGCATGCATGGAGAAGCTGGAATGACCGACGGAATGATCAATGGCGAGACAATGGAGCGGCCGATGCTGTTCCAGCCGCTCACGATTCGAGGGCTCTCGCTGAAAAATCGCCTCGTTGTGCCGCCGATGGTGCATTATCGCTGCGACCCCGGACACACCTGTGGCACGTTTCACGTCGTTCATCTCGGCCGCTATGCGTTGGGCGGCTTCGGGCTGGTCTTTGTCGAGGCGACGGCGGTTGAGGACATTGGACTGATCAACGAAAATGACCTCGGCATCTGGAACGATGCGCAAGCCGAAAGCTTCAAGCCGCTGATTGCCTTCATGAAGCGCCAGGGCACCGCAATAGGCATTCAGCTTGCCCATGGCGGGCGCAAGTCTTCGTCGCAAACTGCCATGCAGGGCATGGGGCCGCTGACCGAGGAGAATCTGAAAGCCGGCGCCAAGATCTGGCAGCCGGTCGGACCGACGGCCGGACCGGTCGCCGAAGGCTGGCTGACGCCGCGGCAGCTGACCACGGCCGAATGCAAGGCGATGGTCGGCACCTGGGCGGCCGCCGCGAGACACGCCGTTGATGCCGGGTTCGACACCATCGAAATCCACACCGCGCATGGCTATCTGCTGGCGTCGTTTCTGTCGCCGGTTTCCAACACGCGCAATGACGAGTACGGCGGTGACCGGGCCAGGCGCATGCGCCTGCCGCTGGAGATTGTCGAGGCGGTGCGCCGCGAGATGCCCGCATCGATGCCGCTGTTCGTGCGCGTCTCGTCCGTCGACGGGACCGTGGAGGGCTGGAATATGGACGACACGGTCGCCTTTGCGCACGAACTGAAGGCGCGCGGCGTCGATGTCATCGACTGCTCCTCGGGCGGTATCTCTGGTGCTGCGACCGCAGCCCAGGTGACGCGCAGCCTTGGATTTCAGGTCCCGTTCGCGGAGCGGGTTCGCAAGGAAGCTGATATCACCACCATGGCCGTCGGCATCATTCTCGAGGCAGAGCAGGCCGAAGCCATCCTGCAGAAGGGGCAGGCCGATCTTATCGCGGTCGGCCGCCAGTCACAGTTCAATCCCAACATCGCTCAGCACTGGGCCCACGACCTCGGCGTCAACCAGCGTTTCGAAGACTGGTCACCCGAGTTTGGCTGGTGGCTCGAAAAGCGGATCAGAACCCTGCAGGGTTTTGCCACCGCGACCGGTGTTGTCACGCAGCGCCCCTGAGTTTCTTCGCCGCCGCCGCGAGCGGAACGCGAAACGCCCCGCTCGTCCTTCTCATTCGCCCGGGACCAGACGCCCGACGGGCGGATGCGTGAGACGGCGGCGCGACAGATAGAGCAGCAGGCCCGTCACTGTGAACAGTGGCATCAGCGCCGCGGCCAGCATGAAGGCGAGCTTGCCCGGCCATCCGAGGATGGCGCCGCGGTGAATGTCGAGCACGCTGGCGAGGACGCGCTCGCCAAAGGTCTTGTCCGCGTAGAGATCCACGGAGATCACCCGCCCTGTGACGGCATCGATGCGGAACTCGTCGCGTACGGTGTCCAGTGACGAATCTTGCGCCCAAGACCTGACGCGCACGGCCGTGCCGGCGCCGGCCGGCAGCGTCAGCAGGGCCCTTCCGTAACGGCTGCCCTCTTGTTGCAGGAACGTGGCCCAGACGCGGTCGAAGCCGAGTGGCTTCGCTTCGGTCTTCGCATCTGTCGTTGCGTCGGCCGCCGCCGCGCTGCGCGGCGGCTTCGGTTGCATCGCCGTCGCCGTGGTCACAGGGCGCGCGAGCAGCCATTTGGCGCCGTCCTTGTACCACTCGAACGAATAGGTCAGGCCGGTGAGCGTCATTACCAGGTAGATCGGCAGCACCCATATGCCGATGACCGCGTGCAGCGAGCGGTGCAGGCCGCGGCCGCGGAGTCCCAGATTTGGCTTCAGCCACATCTTCACGCTGCGCGCGCGGTGCGGCCAGCGCAGCACGAGGCCCGTGATCAGCATCACCATCAGGCAGATCGCGGCGGTGCCGGTGATCTTGCGGCCGTAGCCATTGCCGTCGCCGGGCAGCAACAGCCAGCGATGCAGCTTGCGGACGGTGGCGAAGAAGACCTCGCCGCGCGGTGAGCCGAGCACATGCGCACTATAGGGGTCGGCATAGACCGAGGACGGCCGCGCGCCACCCTCGGTGCGGGCAAACCGGATATGCGCTGCGGCCGATGGATCGCTTGCCATGGTCACGGCCGACGCCTTGCCGAAGTCGCCAGCCGCCTGCACCCGCGCCACCAGTTCATCCGGCGTCAGCCGTCGCGTCACGCTGGCTTCGACGCGCATGATGCCGGCATTCAGGCTCGCCTCGATCTCGTCCTCGAAGGCCATCGTCGCGCCGGTGATCCCGACCACGGCCCACAGCAGCGCGAGCACGAGGCCGATGACGGAATGGACCTGCAACAGCACGGTCTTGGTTGCGCGCCAGGCTTCACTCATCGACGCCGACCTTCTTGATCAGCGCGATCGCGGCCTTATGATTCATTGCGATCTCGTCGATCGGCAGCGCGTCGGGCGGGAACGATCCGATCTCGTCGAGGATCGGGTGGCGCTCCGCCGCCGCGCGCACCGGATATTCCAGCTCGGCACCGGCAAAGATCGTCTGCGCCGCCGGCGTGAGGAGGAATTCGATGAACTTTCGCGCGGCCGCCGGGTGGGGTGCACGCCTTGCGATCGCCGCGCCAGTCAGGTTGACGTGACTGCCGCCGCCCTTGAACACAGTCGGTACCGCCTTCACGGTCAGCGCCCAACTGCGCCAGTCGCCGCCTTCGCGCCCGTCACGGAGCTGCGCCAGCGCGACCGTATTGCCGATACCGATCTCGCAGGCACCTGCCGCGATCTCGCGGATCACGTCATTGTCCTTGCCATCGGGTTTGTGCGCGAGATTGGCCTTCAGACCGTTGAGCCAGGCCTCGGTCGCCTCGGCGCCGTGATGCACGAGGTAGGCAGCGACCAGCGCGACATTGTTCTGGTGCAGGGCCGGGCGCATGCACAGTCTGCCGCGCCATTTGGGATCCGCGAGATCCTCATAGTCGATTGCGGCGAGCGGATTGTCCTTGCGCGCCATCACGACGCGCGGACGAAGGGTAAGCGCGATCCATTGCGAACCGTCGTCACGCAAATTCGCAGGCACCGCCTGATCGAGTTGCGGCGATGCAAGCGCCTGCGTCAGCCCGCGTGTCGAAAGCTGGGTGGTCTTGTCGAGGCCGATGGTCAGCAGGACATCGGCGGGCGACGCGTCGCCTTCCGAGGTCAGCCGCTTGACCAGGCTGTCCTCGACGAAAACGGTCCTGACCTTGATGCCGCTGGTCTCTGTGAAGGCCACGATGACCGAATCGAGCAGGCTGGCTTCACGGGTCGCGTAAAGGGTGATCTCGTCGGCACGGACCGCCGTGCAGCCGACGATGGTGGACGCCAACGCGACCAGCAGGGCAATCGCTGTCCGAGGCGCGCGCATCGCTAGAATTTCGCCGTCGCCGACAGCGAGAAGCGCCGCGCGTCGCCGATCGCAACAGCCAGATTGCTGACCGCTGAAGGATAATAGACCTTATCGAACAGGTTCTTGACGTTGAACTGGTAGATGACCGGGAACGTCTCGACCTTGGTCTCGTAGGTCGCGAAGATGTCCGCCACCGTATAGGACGGCAGCACGAACGTATTGTTCGCGTCGCCCGGCCGGTCGCCGACATAGCGCGCGCCGCCGCCGAGGCGGAGCTGGCCGGGCAGGGTGGTGCCGAAATCGTAGACCAGATAGAGCGAGGCGGTGTTGAGGGCGACATTCTGCAATTGCTTGCCGCCGAGCGTCGGATCATCGGTCACGCGCGCATCGGTGTAGCCGTAGCTGCCGATCGTGCTCCAATTGTCGGTCAGCCTGCCGGTGACGTCGAACTCGACGCCGCGCGAGCGGACCTTGCCGGCCGTGCGATACTCGACAATGCCCGTCGCGGCGTTGAGCTGCGAGACCAGCACGTTTGTCTTGTCGATATCATAGAGAGCGAGCGTACCTGACAGGCGCTTGTTGACGTCGAACTTGACGCCGGTCTCCCACTGGACGCCCTCTTCGGGTGCGATGTTGGACCCGATCACGACGCCGCCGGTGAGCGGTGCGATGGTCGAGGTTGGCTTCAGCGATTGGGTGTAGCTCGCATATAGCGACACCTGCTCGTTGAGCTTGAGAATGGCGCCGCCGAGCGGCAGGGCCTTGTCACCGCTCAGATTGGTGTTGGTGATAAACGGTCGCCCCTTACCCGCGATCTGGTCGTAATCCGCGTAGCGCACGCCGCCGACCAGCGCGAAGCACTCGGTGAGATGCAGCGTGTCCTGGAAGAACAGCGACCACTGGCCAAGTTTGTCGGTCTGGGCGCTGTCGACGGCTGATACCGTCGTGCCGGGCCCGATCAGCCCGTAGACTGGATTGTAGAAGTTGAAGCTCGGGGTCGCCTGCCGGATCAGATTGTCGCGGTAGATCGTGCGGTATTGGCCGTCGCCGCCGAAGAGCACCTCGTTGCGCATGTTGCCGAGCCAGAAATTGCCCTGCACATACGAGGTGCCGTAGCTCGAATTGCTCAGCGAGCCCTGCGTGCCGTCGTCGCTGCGTGTCTCGACGCCAGTCTTGGTGTTGATGCCAGTGATGCGGAGCTGGTTGGCGCTGAACGTCTCGGTGTTGTAGCTGTAGGCGGCGAACAGCTTCCAGCTTTCATTGAGGCGATGCTCGACCGAGGCCTGCATCAGGTCGGAGGTGCCCCACATGTTGTTGAAGGGCTCGTCGAGCCGGCGCGTCGCCGGGATCGCCAGCGGCGCCTTGGTGACAGGGTCGAACGCGGTGCCGCGGTCGAACGGAGTGATGAACTCGCGATGCTCGTAATTGAGCTGAACCGTAGTGTTCTCGCCATACCAGGCCAGTGACGGCGCGACCAGCATCTCGCGGTGCCGACCGAAGTTGCGCCAATAATCCTCGCTCACGCCGTAGCCGATGAAGCGATAGGCGAGGCCGTCCTTGCCGATCGGGCCGGTGATATCGATCGTTCCGTCGGCGCCGCTTTTGGGGCCGGCGTAGCTCGAGCCGAGCAGGGTGACCGAGCCGTGCTGATAGAGCTCGGGGCGCTTGCTGATGGTGTTGACGATGCCGCCGGGATCCATGATGCCGTAAAGCAGCGAGGCCGGACCTTTCAAAACCTCGACGCTCTCGACCGCGGCATTGAGGCTGCGGCCCTGCACCAGCGGCATGCCGTTGCGCATGATCGAGCCGTCGCGATTGTCGCCGAAGCCGCGGCGCATGACGGCGTCCTGGGTGCCGGCCAGCGTGTTGGCCTGTGTGATGCCACTGACATTCGCCAGCGCGTCGTCGAGGTTGCGCGGCAGCTGGTCCTTCAGCACCTGCTCGGGCACGACGGCGACGGATTGCACGGTATCGAGCGGCGAGGCGCCGCTGCGCAGCGTGGTGGAACTCGGCATCGCGCGATAATGCAGCTTGGCTTCGTTCAGCACCGCGGCAGCGGCGGCGGCGCGCTCCGATGGTGTCGGTTGCGCCGGCTGGGCATTCCGGTTGCGCTGGCGGGCAGCGCCGGCTGCCTGTGTCCGTTGCGCCGGTCTTGCTGCAGCATTCGCGGGCTGGCGCTTTTTCGTCGGCGATTCCACCGTGACGGGCGGCAGCGCGACGCTCGATTGCGCGCTCGCGGGCACCACTGCACAGGAGAGATCGGTGAGCAGGAAGGCCGCGCCGATCAGCAGGTGGGTGCGACTCTTGTCGGTAGGCGTTCGATGGTCTCCGACAAGCCGGCCATCAGCGTCAACAATCACTTTTCAATTCCAGTCAGTGAATTTCATTTCCGACCGCGCCTCTAGCAGCCGCGCGTGACGAAAAGAACCGCAATGGAATTGAATCTCTCTAAGCAGTGATGGATTTGAATCTTTCTAATCAGCGGCAGCGCCATGCACTGCTGCGCGAGTGCTCGTCTGCACGCGGCATGCGTGGAGAGTGCCTGATCGGCGCGCGCTTGCATCGGCGCGTCAAACGGTCGCAGATTGCGCGCGGATCAGTGTGAGCCGGTCCGACCGATCGGTGTGGGCGTCAATTGGCTGCCAGGACGACAGTCGCCGAGTTGATCGTTCCCGTGCTCACGCCGTCGCGGGCCATCGATTCGATCGTCATCCAATTGTCGCGAAAAATCTTCGCCGCCTCATTGGCGCTGTCCGCCTGGATGGTCAGACTGCACGCGCGCCGCGTGCCATTGCTGGCAAACTGGAAATGGAAAACAAATCCAGACGGCTCCGCGCTCCGCGCGCCCAACGGTTCCTGCTGCATGAAGACTTTCCCCAATACTGTGTTTGCGACCACCCGCACGCAGAGTTGAACCGTGATGCGGCGCAGTCGTGATTCCAAATGACGCAATCGGCGTGATCGCGCATTTTGTCGGACGGTGTTGCCGGGATTCAACACACGATGGAACTTTGGGGCAGTTCGCGAGCCGGAATCCGGCAATGGTCAGGGCGTGGTCTCAATCTCAACGCGTCACGCCGCGGCGCTTTCTTGCATCGCCGTCGGGATGAACCATCAGGGTTTCCTGGATCGAGGTCGCAAGCATCGATCCGTCACGGTCATGAACGCGGGCGATCGACAGGCCGCGGCCGCCGTCGGCGCAGGGGCTTTCGGCTTCGATGTGCATCCAGGTGTCAGGCGAAAATGCGCGGTGAAACCAGATGCAATGGTTGAGGCTCGACAGATAGAGCGGTTCGCGGGACTGCAATTCGCGCAGATGGCCGCCGACGCTCGAGAAGTTGAGCCACCAATCCGAGAGATAGGCGAATATCGCGGCCTGGGCGCGGGAGCCGGGGGCAAGCCTCTGCCTGCTTCGCAGCCAAAATCGCAGACGCGGCTGCGCCGTTTCGGCGGAAAGCTGGAGCTCGATCTCGGGGATACGAAAATCCATGCATGGTTTGATGTGCCGGGAGTAGGGACCGAGCGGCCGCAATTGCGCCATCAGCGCGTCCGGTATCGTGCTCAGTTCGGGCAGGCTCTCGGGCTCTTCCAGCCGCGCGAACCGCACTGCGTGACGCGGACCGGGCTGCGGCGCGCAGAATGTGGCCTGCGCGCTCACAACTGCGCGCCCATCCTGAGCGCCGACGACCTGGCGGGAGGAGAACCGCTTGCCATCCAGAAGAACTTTAGCGTCGAACGCGATGCGCCGGTCGGGATCGGCGCCGCGCAGGAACGTGAGCTGCAGCATCGCGGCCGGGCGATCGTCAGGCGCGCTCAGCGTTGCCGCCATCATCGCCTGTCCGAGGATCTGGCCGCCATAGGAGCGCCCGTTGAGATTGGCGTCGCCGAAGCGGCTGCGATAACGCAGCGGCGCGATCGGTTCGAGCGAGACCAGCGCTGCGATATCCTCATTGTCCCACGGATCGCACGCCGTTCCGCCGCTCTCCGCGCTGCCAGGGTCTTGCCCGTCCATCCCGATCACATTGCCGGGAATTTCTGTGGGCCCGGATACCGCGGATAGCCGGCCGCCACGCCGTACTCGCTGATTCCAATGCCTGTCTCGCTGCCGCTTTCGAGCCGGACGACATGGTCGGACAGCGTGCGTGCGATGGCGCGCGTCGCGGCATCGTCAAGATTCCAGATGTCGTGCGCGGCATCGCTCTCACCGCGGTCGTCGCCATGGGCCCAGCCCTGCAGCCCGCCATACATGCCGGCTTTGAGATAGAACCGGATCGGCAAGCCCAGCATCTTCACGTGACGGGGGGAGCCACGATCAAATGTGAAGGTGAAATCGGCCGCCGCGATGGTCTGGCCGAGCGGATCGTCGGCCCATTCGATCCCGTGCTCGACCGAGGTGACCTCGCGATGTGACACCGATCCGTCGGCCTCGCGGCGAAATTCGGTTCCAGAGAGATAGTGCGGCTTGCCGGGCATCCGCTCCTTGATGAAGATCGACAGCGCGGACTGTTCGAACTGGAACATCGACCAGGTCCAGAAGAAGTTCCGGTGGGTCGCAACCGGCGGCCTTGTTTCGTCGGTGCGCATCTCGGAGCGCAGCCCCCAGGAGCGATCACGCTGGCCCCACCATAGCTCGGGCTCGATGTCGTAGCGGCGGCCGTCGACCACGATCCATCCGCGCCAGCGGCCGAACTGAGAGACGCGGGCGAGATCCTCCTCGACGACTCCGTTGCGCTCGCGAAAATTCTGCTTCTCCAGCGCCGCAGGAAAGCTCGCCTTGAATTCGAGCGAGAAGCTTATTCCTGACGGGTTTTCGGCGAGTGACAGCCGGTGCAGGCTCATGCCCTCGACGATCTCGATTCTGAGGCCGCCGACCGACGTCTCCAGCGGGTTCGTCCCGAGCCGCCGCGAGGCACGGAAATTGTGCTGGCGGCGGCCGACGGTGATGCCGGCAAATCCATCCATCACATTGCGGTTCGGGTAATAGCCGAGGCCGATATCGATCAGCAGTTCGGTGCCGTCGATCGGATGCGCGGTGTACCAGTAGCGCTCCGTGAACCTGATGTCACCGCCGCCCGCTTTGGCAAAGGGCTGCGGCGTCTGGTGGCCGATCAGATCATCCTGGGCTGTCAGCATTGTTCTTGTTCCTTGTTCAAGCCGTCCCGGTCATCAGATGCGTCGCGCCGGTCAATCCTTTGCCGGCCCCGCGCCGACGATGGCGCCGAACAGCACCCAGGTCTTGCCGTCGAAGCGAGCGAAACGGCGCTCGGTGATCGCCGCATAGTCCTGTGGCGTGGTCTGGATCGTGATTCCCGGAAGCAGCATCGGCAGCGCGATGCCGCTCAAATTGGTGGCTTGCTTCAGCACGTTCTCCCTCGTGAGATTGTCGCCGCAGCGTTCAAGGATGATCGCGCCGAGCTGCGCGGTGGTATAGGCGGTAACCGCGATCACGTCGTTCGGGTCCATGCCCGGCAGATATCTCGCGGCAAAGGCGAGATAGTCGATCATGCCCTTGTCGTTCGCCCAGGTCGGGTCGTTGGGCGTCTTGTAGGATGTGGTGGTCAGAATGCCGGTAGACGCCTCGAGCCCGGCCGGCACCAGCACGCCGCCGATCGAATTCGCGGTCGAGCCGAGGAAGATCAGCGGCTGCCATCCGAGCTCGTGGATTTTGCGGATCGCCATCGACGCGAACTTGTTCTGTGCGGCGATCAGGATGGTATCGGCACCGGACGCCTTGAGATTCACGATCTGCGAATCGATGGTGGGCTCGGTCGACTGGTACATCGCCTCCTTGACGATCATCGTGTCGGCTTTCGTGCCGAGTCCCTCCTTGAGGCCGAGCAGGAAATCCTTGCCGATGTCGTCGGCCTGCATCAGGACGCCGATCTTGGCACCTGCCTTCTCGCGCAGGATGTAGCGCGCGATGATCCTGGATTCGTTGACGTAGGTCGGCGAGTAGGGCGTCGTCCAGGGAAACTGTTTCGGATCGTTCCAGCGCGTGCCGCCGCTTTGCACCAAAAGCTGGGGAACGCCTTGACCGTTGAGATATTTCTGGATTGCGGCGTTGGTCGGCGTACCGAACGGCGCCATGATCGCGAGCACCTTGTCGTTCTCGACCAGTGCGCGCGTCACCTCGACGGTCTTGGGCGGGCTATAGGCGTCATCGCGGGTCAGCAAATTGATGTGGCGGCCGTTGATGCCGCCTTTCTCGTTCAGCATCTCGAAGTAGGCGAGCATGGTCTTCGGGAAGCTCGCATAGATCGACGCCGGGCCGCTGTAAGGGGCGTTGGCCCCGAGCGTGATCTCGGTGTCGCTGACGCCAGGACCGTAGGCTTTCTCGGCGTTCGCCGTTCCCAAGACGCCGGCGAGCATGAGCGCCGAGACCGCAAGCGTGAAAACTGGCTTTCGCATCGTCCCCTCCAAATGGCGCCCTCTTTACGAGGCTCGTTGATCCGGCGGCGGGGCCTTCAAAGGCTTTACCCCTCGCGACGGCTGTGCAATAATAGACCGTCCGTTCGGATTATCAACTGATTTCTCCGAAACAGGACTGCGAGGCCACGGCATGACGGAAATATCCGCAAAGCGTGTGCTGCCGCATGTGGTTGAGGAGGAAACATGAAGCTGACGCAGGCTCTCACTTCAGCGGTGCAATTGCGCAAGGATGCGCCCGGCACGATCCATGCGGGGAGGTCGCGGAGCTGGAAGGAGATCGGCCGGCGCGTTGCCGGTGCGGCCGGGGGATTGCGCAGGCTCGGCATCGAGGCCGGCGATCGCGTCGCCATTCTCGCGCACAACAGCGATCTCTATATCGAGGCACTCTATGCCATCGCTTGGGCCGGCGCAGTCGCCGTGCCCCTCAACACCCGCTGGGCCGTGGCGGAGAACGCCTATGCGATCGACGACTCCACGCCGAAGCTGCTGCTGGTCGACAGGACTTTCGCCGAGGCAGCAACCGCGCTCCGAAGCGCAAAATCCCTCACCGCGATGGTCTATCTGGACGAGGGGCAAGTCCCTGATGGCATGCAGGGCTATGATGAACTGGTGGCGCATGCGCCGATCGAGGATGCCTCAGGCGCCTACAACGATCTGGCGGGCATCTTCTACACCGGCGGAACCACGGGCTTTCCCAAGGGCGTGATGCTGTCACACGCCAACATCATCTATGAATCGCTGGTCTGGATCTACGCGCTCCGGTTCCGCGAAGACACCCGGTATCTGCATTCGGCGGGGATGTTCCATCTGGCCGGGACCTCGCCGATGATCGCGCTGACTTTGGTCGGCGGCACGCATGTGACGATTCCCAAATTCGACCCTGAACTCGCGATGAAGACGATCGCCGAGCACCGGGTGGACTACTGCCTGTTCGTGCCGACCATGCTCAACATGCTGCTCAATCATCCGTCGTTCGGGACGTACGACCTCAGCAGCGTCAAGGATTGCGAATATGGTGCGTCTCCGATGCCCGACGCGTTGCTGGTCAAGCTGATGCGCGTGTTGCCGACCTGGCGCTTTCACCAGGGATACGGCATGACGGAAAGCGCGGCGCTGGCGACGATCCTGCCCTGGGAGTATCACGCGCTGGAAGGACCGCTGGCGACAAAGCGAAAATCCGCCGGCCGTGCCGCGCCGGGCGTCGAGATCCGTATCGTCGACGCCGCCGGCGCAGAAGTGCCGCGCGGGACGGTCGGCGAGATCGCGATTCGCGGTGCCGGCGTGATGCTGGGATATTGGCGCAAGCCGGAAGAGAGCGCGCGCGTGCTGCGCAACGGATGGCTTCATACCGGAGACGGCGCCTGCATGGACGAGGACGGCTTTGTCTACATCGTCGACCGCTTGAAGGACATGATCGTCTCCGGTGGCGAGAACGTCTATTCCGGCGAGGTCGAGAACGCCATCTTCCAGCACGAGCAGGTCAGGGAATGCGCCGTCATCGCGGTCCCCGATCCGCAATGGGGCGAGGCGGTGCATGCGATCGTCGTGCCGAAGGATGGCGCCACGCTCGATGCGGAACTGGTGATCGCACATTGCCGCAGCCTGATCGCCGGCTACAAATGCCCGCGTTCCGTGGATATCCGCCTTGAGCCGCTGCCGCTGACCGGCTCGGGCAAGATCATGAAATCGGCGCTGCGCGAGGAGAAATGGCGCGGCTTTACCAGGTCGGTCAACTGATGCAGGACGCCGCCATACGATCCGACGATTTGCCGCGTCCCGCGCCGGAGCAAGCTCGCTGCCCTGAAGTCGCGAATGATGACGCGGTGCGGTCCGCCCTCGCGCGGTATCTCTCCCGGACATCTGCAAGCGGGGTCGAGATCGTCCATTTCTCGCGCAAGTCATCGGGCTTCTCCTGGATCACGTATGGGTTCTTTGCTCGCTTGACGGACGGATCGGATCGCAAGCTGATCCTGCGCGTAGGGCCGCCGAACGGATTGTTCGCGCCCTATTCGGTGCTGCCGCAGGTCCACGCGTTGCAGTCGCTGGCCGGCAGCAACATTCCGGTTCCGGCGCTGGTATCGTTCGAGCAGGACGGAGCCGAGATCGGCTTTCCCTTCTTCATCTGCGTCCATGTCGAGGGCGACGTTCCCGCTCCCTGGGCCGCGAGCCAACTCGGCGAGGACCATAGGCGCGTCATCGCCCTGCAGTTCCTGAACATCCTGGGCGAATTGCACCGGATCGACTCACGCACGACGCCGCTGGCGTCATTGCAGGGCGGAGGCGAGCGCGCCGAGGTCAGCGCGATCGCAGCCTGGCGTGCGTCGCTGGCGCGTCCGACGGCGCGCTACTATCCGCTACTCGACTGGGGCGGACGATGGTTGCAGGAGAACTGCCCGCAGCCGCTGCGCCGGACCATCGTGCATGGCGACTACAGGATCGGTAACTTCATCGAGCACGACAAGAAAATCGTCGCCATCCTCGATTGGGAGCTGACCCATCTCGGCGATCCCCATGAAGATCTGGCCTGGGCACTAATGCCGACCTTCAATGGCAGGAGCAAAAAGCTCTACGGCGTGGTCGAGCGCGCCGAGGTGATCGAGCTCTATCAGCGCGCCTCTGGAATTCCGGTCTCGGCCAAAAGCCTCGCATTCTACGAAGCATACGCGCTGTATCAGGCCGCGGCGATCCAGATGTGCGCCGTGCGCGCCTTCGAGGTCGATCGCTTCAACGACATGCGGATGGCCGTGATGGCGAGCCAGATGCCTTCGATTGTGAGGGCCTTCGAACGGGCGCTGGAGGCTGCGGCATGAGCGCGTCTTTCGAGCGGTTGATCGAGGGCATCATCGACGCCTTGCAGACCCATGTTGTGCCGAACAGCGGCGACGATTTCATCCGCGGTCAGGTGTTCTCCGCGATCTATGCGCTGAACGGGCTGAAGCTCGCTGCGGACTGGAAGCCGGGGCCACTGCTGGATCAGGTCTGCTTGCAGGACGACGCATTTGCTGGGGTCAGGCAGCAGGCGATCGGGATGGATCATCCGCCAATTCCCGCAACGCCCCGCATCGCACGCGAAAACGCCGACGCTGCGCAGATCGAGGCATTGCGCGACGACGGCGACAGGCTGCTCGGACAGCTTCTGCTCTGGGCGAGCGGTGAGGGCGCGCGTACGGCCGATCCGGATGCGGCGAACGAGATCGAGCGCTTGCTGCGGCGCGCGATCTGCGATCAGCTCAAGATCGAACTCGCGACAACGCCGAAATCGATGCTGCAACAGATCGCAGGCGGCGACGGCGACGCCGCGCGAGGTTGAAGCGCGCTTGCCCGCAAAGAAGCTTGCCGATTCGGCTCGGTCATGCTATTTACTAAACGGTCGTTCGGATTATTATAGAGTGCACGAAGAAAGCCGAAGGACGCGGCCAGCGAGGGAGACGCAACGATGAACGTGATGACCGGCGTCTCGCCGTGGGAGCGCCTGATCCGGCCGGACCGGGTGCATGGATCGCTCTACACCGATCCCGCGATCTTCGAGGCGGAACTCAAGAACATCTGGTACCGGACCTGGGTCTATGTCGGGCACGAGAGCGAGGTGCCCAACGCCAATGACTACGTCGTCAAATCGATCGGCCCGCAATCCATCATCATGACGCGCGACGAGCAGGGCAAGGTCAACCTGCTGCTCAACCGCTGCTCGCATCGCGGCAACCAAGTCTGCTCCTATGAGCGCGGCAATGCGCGCTCCTTCACCTGTCCCTTCCACTCCTGGACCTTTGCCAATGACGGCCGTCTGGTCGGCTATGCCTTCCCGGATGGTTATGAAGGGCAGGACAAATCCCAGCTCGCGCTCGGGCGGGTGACACGCGTCGAATCCTATCGCGGCTTCGTGTTCGGCTCGTTCGCTGCCGATGGGCCGACGCTGAAGCAGCATCTTGGCGGCGCCGCCGAGACCATCGATCGGCTGGTGCGTAGCTCGCCGGAAGGCGAGGTCGAGGTCACCGCGGGCTTCCTCAAGCACCGCGTCAAGGCGAACTGGAAGTTCATCCTGGAAAACGAGTGCGACGGCTATCATCCGGCCTTCGTCCACACCTCGATATTCGGCGTCGCCGACAGCATGATCGGCAAACTCTATGGCGGCGCCTCGACGGCGCTGACGCGCGACTACGGCAACGGCCATACCGAGATCGACTTGCGCCCCGAGTTCCGCAAGCGCGGCGCGCCGATGAGTTGGTTCGGCACCAGCGAGGAGCGGCTGCCGGACTATACGGCGCGAATGAAGTCCGCCTATGGTGACACCGCCGCGCGCGAGATCATGATCGACGGCACGCCGCATGTGATGATCTTCCCGAACCTGTTCATCGCCGAGATCCAGATGTTCGTGATCCAGCCGCTCGGCGTCGACGACAGCGTGCAGCATGTCACCGCGCTGCAGTTCAAGGGTGCGCCGGACCTGAACCGCCGGCTGCGCCAGCAGACCATGGGCTCGGTCGGCCCGGCCGGCTTTCTGCTCGCCGACGATTCCGAGATGTATGAGCGCTGCCACCGCGGCGTGCAGGCGCGCAATCCCGAGTGGATCTTCCTTGGCCGCGGCGAGAAGCGCGAGCGCCGCGACGAGCTCGGCTTCACGATCGGTCATGTCACCGACGAAGTGCCGTCGCGCGGCATCTGGAGCCATTACCGCAAGCTGATGGAGCCGGCCTGATGCTGTCGCGCGAAAGCAGCGCCACGCTGATGAGCGCCATCACCGCCTTCCTCTATCGCGAGGCGCGGCTGCAGGACGAGCATCAATACGAGGCCTGGGAAAAGCTCTGGACCGATGACGGCGTCTACTGGGTGCCGGCCAATGGCGCGGATATCGATCCGGAGCGGCAGATGTCGATCATCTACGACAACCGCTCGCGGATCACGCTGCGCGTTCGGCAGTTGATGACCGGCAAGCACTTCACCCAGACGCCGCAGTCCAACTTGCGCCGGCTGATTTCCAACATCGAATTGATGGACCAGCAGCCTGACGACGGCGACATCGCGGTCGCCAGCAACAGCCTGATCTTCGAATCGAGCCTGCGCGACGACACGCTGTGGGCCGCGCGCAATGAATACCGGCTGCGTCATGTCGATGGCGAATTGCGGATGGCCACCAAGAAGGTCGTCCTCGTCAACAACGACAAGGCGATCTACACGCTCTCATTCCTGGTTTAGGAAAGGTCTCGCCATGATCGACAAGGGACCCGTTCTGCTCGACATCGACGACGGCATCGCTCGGCTGCGGCTGAACCGTCCCGATGCCGCCAACGGCATGAGCGCCGAGCTGTTGAGCGCGCTGTGCGATGCGATCATGGTCTGCCACGGCCATCCCGATCTGCGCGTGGTGCTGCTGAGCGGTGAGGGCGCGAATTTCTGTGCCGGCGGCGACGTCCGCGCCTTCCTGTCCAAGGGCGAGAAGCTGCCGGACTATATTCGCCAGGCGACGGCTTACTTGCAGAACGCGGTGACCGGCCTGCTGCGGCTTGAAGCGCCCGTGATTACCTCAGTGCAGGGCTTTGCCGCAGGCGGTGGCGGGTTTGGTCTGGTCTGCGCCTCCGACATCGTGATCGCGGCGGAGTCGGCAAAGTTCCTCGCCGGCGCGACGCGGGTCGCGATGGCGCCGGATGCCGGCGTCTCGGTCACGCTGTCGCGGCTGGTGGGCTTGCGGCGCGCGATGTCGATCCTGCTGACCAATCCGGTAATTCCGGCCGCCGAGGCGCTGCAGATGGGCATCGTGACCAAGGTCGTGCCCGACCACGAACTCGCCGACGCCTCGCTGGCGCTGGCGCGTGAACTTGCGGCCGGCGCGCCGAAGGCATTGGCGGCGACCAAGCGGCTGGTCTGGGCCGGCACCGGCACCAGCATCGAGCAATGCCTGTCGGAGGAGGCGCGCACGGTGGCCGAACTGTCAGGCATGGCCGACGCCCGCGAGGGCCTTGCCGCCGTGATCGAGCGGCGCAAACCGATCTTCACGGGGCGTTGAGGCATGGCAGCCGCGTTGCCATTCGGGCGTCTCGATGGCCGCCGTGCCTTCGTCTCCGGCGGTGCCCGGGGCATTGGCGCGGCGATCGCGCGAAGTTTTGCGGGTGCGGGCGCCAAGGTCGTCATCGCTGATCTCGACGTTGCGGCAGCTTCCGACCTCGCACAGGAGATCGACGCTGGCATCGCAGGACTTGATGTCAGCGATGTTAAGGCCGTGCAGGCGGTCATCGCGCAGGATGGTCCGTTCGACATCCTCGTCAACAATGCCGGAATCGACCAGCACGCCTTCTTCACCGACACCACGGCGGAAGATTGGGCCAGACTGATCGCGGTCAATCTCACCTCGGTGCTCGCCTGCACCCACGCCGTTCTGCCGGCGATGAAGGCGGTGCGCTTCGGCCGCATCATCAACGTTACCTCGGAGGCGGCCCGGCTCGGCTCCAAAGGCGGCTCGGTCTACTCGGCCGCGAAGGGCGGCGTGATCGCCTTCACCAAGAGCATCGCGCGGGAAAATGCGCGCTTCGGCATCACCGTGAACGCGATCGCGCCGGGGCCGATCCGCACCCCGATGCTGGAGCGGGCGGTGGCCAAAGGCGGCGACAAGATTTTGCGCGCGATGACGGATGCGACGCTGCTCGGCCGCCTCGGCGAGCCCGAGGAGGTGGCAGCCGCGGCGCGATTTCTGGCGTCGGACCAGGCCGCTTACATCACCGGCGAGACGCTCGGCGTCTCCGGCGGCATGGGGATTGGCGGCTGAGATGAACGGTGCGGCCAACGATAGCGAGGTCGATCGCGCGATCGAGCGGTTGCGTGCGATCTATCGCAACTGGACCCGCGATACGTCGGTCGCGCAGATGCGCAGCGACTGGGACGCGGCCTTTGCCGGCTGTTCGGTGCCGGTGTCGTGCCGGCATGTTTCCGCCGGCGGCGTCGACGGTGAATGGATCGTGCCGGCAGACGCGCCGCACGACAAGGCGATCCTCTATTTCCACGGCGGCGGCTTTCGCATCGGCTCGGTAGCCTCGCATCGCGACCTGATCGCGCGGATGGCCGAAGCCAGCGGTTGCCGCGTGCTGGCGATCAACTATCGCCTGGCGCCGGAGCATCGTTTCCCGGCCGCGCTGGACGATGCGTTGACCGCCTATGGCTATCTGCGCGACCAGGGCTTGCGGCCGGCCGACATCGCCTTCGTGGGCGATTCCGCCGGCGGCAATCTCGTGCTCGCCGCGATGCTGGCCGCGCGCGACCGCGGGGAGCCGCTGCCTGTAGCCGCTGCGGTGATGTCGCCGTGGACCGATCTCGCGGCAAACGGCGCGAGCTATGACAGCCGGGCCAAAGCTGATCCGATCCACCAACGCGCGATGATCTTGGCGCTCGCGAAAAATTATCTCGGCAAGGACGGCAACCCCTGTGATCCGCGGGCCTCGCCGCTCTACGCCGATCTCGCCGGCCTGCCGCCGCTGCTGGTGCAGGCCGGAGACCGCGAAACCGTGCGCGACGATGCGACCGAGCTGGCCACGAAGGCGAAGGCCGCCGGTGTCGAGGTCGAATTGCAGATCTGGGACGATATGATCCATGTGTTCCAGATGTTTCCGGAGATTCCGCAGGCGCGAGAGGCGATCGTGGGCCTCGCGAATTTTCTGCGCGGGCATCTTCACATCGAAGGTGGGAGTGCGTCACAATGAACGTCATGACATCAGATCCGCGCGAGCCCTTCGAAGCCGATTTTCACTTCTCGGAGCAGCCCAATCTGCCAGAGGAACTGCGCATGCTGCGCGAGCAGGTCCGCCGCTTTGTCGAGAAGGAAGTTGTGCCGCATGGCGAAGCGTGGGAGCGTGACGGCAAGATCCCGCGCGAGATCTTTCTCCGCATGGGCGCGCTGGGTTTCCTCGGCATGCGTCATGCGGCCGAGTATGGCGGCACCGACATGGGGCCGCTGGCCTCGATGGTGTTTGCCGAGGAACTGGGCCGCTCGAGCTTCGGCGGCTTCACCTCGTCGATACTGGTGCACACCGACATGTCGGCCGTCCACATCACTCTGCGCGGCACGCCCGAACAGAAGCAGAAATATTTGCCGGCGATCATTCGCGGCGAGACCATCTGCTCGATCGCGGTGACCGAGCCGGACGCGGGCTCGGATGTTGCTGGCTTGAGGACACGCGCGACGCGTGACGGCGATGTCTGGGTGATCAACGGCGCAAAAATGTTCATCACCAATGCTGTCTATGGCGACATCCTGATCGTCGCCGCGCGCACCGATCCGCACGCCAAGGGCAGCCGTGGTCTCTCACTGTTCATCGTCGAGCGCCACACGCCGGGTATCTCGGTGACGAAGCTCGACAAGCATGGCTGGCTCTGTTCGGATACAGCCGAGATCGGCTTCCAGGACGTGCGTATCCCGGCCGAGAACCTGCTCGGCGAGGAGAACAAGGGTTTCTATGGCATCATGGAGACCTTTCAGAACGAGCGCATCGTCATCGGCGGCATCTGCGCCGGCGAGTCCGCCAAGGCGATCGAGCTGACGACCAATTATGTAAAGGCGCGGCAGGCGTTTGGCGGTCCGCTCTGGAACCAGCAGGCCGTGCGGCTGAAGCTCGCCCAGCTCGCCGCGAAGGCGGCGGCGGCGCGGCAGCTGGCCTATCATGCCGCCGAGTTGGCTGAAGCCGGGCAGGAGTGCCTGCGCGAGGTGTCGATGGTGAAGGCGCTGTCGCCGGAGGTACTGCATGAGGTCGTGCATGGCTGCCTGCAGCTGCATGGCGGCTCTGGCTTCATGCGTGGCACCCCGATCGAGCGCATGGTGCGCGATGCGCGGGTGCTGACGATCGGCGGCGGCGCCACTGAGGTGATGCTGGAAGAGGTCGCGAAACGGATGTGAAGGGTGATGTACCTGGCCGAAAGCGGACTATCGTCAAGGCCCGCCATATCCTACTGTGACGAGATCAGCAGTTGGATCGGGGATCATGAGTCGCTTCTGGAGTTCAGTCGTCCACAATCTGTCGCCCTACGTGCCCGGCGAGCAGCCGAAGCAGCATGGCATCGTCAAGCTCAATACCAACGAGAATCCGTACGACCCGTCGCCGCGCGTGCTGGCGGCGATCGCCGCCGCGACAGACCGTCTGCGGCTCTATCCCGATCCGCATGCGACCGTTCTGCGCGAGGCGATTGCTGCCCGCTACGATATCACGCCCGACGAGGTGTTCGTCGGCAATGGTTCGGACGAGGTTCTGGCCCACACCTTCCAGGCCCTGCTGAAGCATGATGCGCCGCTGCTGTTCCCCGACATCACCTACAGCTTCTACCCGGTCTATAGCGGCCTGTATGGCGTCAACTACGAGGAGGTACCCCTCGACGATGGGATGAGGGTGCAGATCGCCGACTACCGGCGGCCATGCGGTGCCATCATTGTGCCAAATCCGAACGCCCCGACCGGGATCGCGCTTTCGCGCGACGCGATCGAAACGCTGCTGACCGACCATCCGGACCAGTTGGTGGTGATTGACGAGGCCTATGTCGATTTCGGTGCTGCGAGCGCCGTATCGCTGGTTGCCCGCCACGACAATCTGCTGGTCATCCAGACGCTGTCGAAGTCGCGGGCCCTGGCTGGCTTAAGAGTTGGCTTTGCGATCGGCCAACGACCCCTGATCGAGGCACTGGAGCGGGTGAAGGACAGCTTCAACTCCTACCCGCTGGGTTGCCTCGCCATCGCCGGTGCGGTCGCAGCAATCAAGGACGATGAATGGTTTACGGCAGCGCGCCAACGCATCATTGCGACCCGCGAGTCGCTCATCCGTGACCTCTTTGAGTTGGGCTTCGAGGTGCTTCCATCCGCCGCGAACTTCGTCTTCGCGCGCCACCGCGCTCAAAGTGGCGCGCAGCTTGCGGCCCGGCTTCGGGAAGGCGGCGTGCTGGTGCGGCATTTCAAGAAGCCGCGAATTGAGGACTTCCTGCGGATTACTGTTGGTACCGAGGAGCAATGCGGCCGCTTGATTGCCTTGCTGCGCGGCTTGATCTGACCGCGCGCTCAGCCGGCGGGCCGGCCTTGGCCGACTGCCTGCGCCGCAACGCCGGGCCTGAGGCGCCAGTCCGGACCAAAATCTTCGAGCGGATGAAAGAACAGCGGCTTGGCGGTCTCGATCCGCCGTAGCCGCTCGGCGTAATCGTCGAGATAGCCTTGCCGCGTCGCCTCGTCGACGAAATTCGCCGACCAGGACACGAAGGGCGGCAGCACCTTGCAGCCAGTATAGGCGAGCGTACCGTTCTGGATCGGCCACAGGATCACATCGAGCGCCCCGACCAGTCCGTCAGGTGCGCACATCCCGGGATATGCGGCGGTCGAGGTGACGACCATGGCGCGGCGGCCGGCGAGGCCGCCGGTATCGTAGCGGCGGCCGGCGCCGTAGACCGCGCCGTTGACGAACACGCGATCGATCCAGCCCTTCATGATAGCGGGAACCGAAAACCACCACAGCGGAAACTGCAGGATCAGGAGATCGCACCAGATCAGCTTCTCGATCTCGGCGGTGATGTCGTCGCTGAGCGACCGGTGCTGGAAGTTGTGCTTCTGCTCGCGGTCGTATTGCAGCCGGTCGGGAAATCGCCGCTCGCCGAAATCCTCCCCGGTCGCCACCGGGTTGAAGCGCATGGCGTAGAGATCGGAGACCCTGACCGTATGCCCGAGCGCGGTCAGCTCCGCTACCGAACGCGCCAGAAGTGCAGCGTTGAAGGACTGCGCCTCCTGGTGGGCATACACGATCAGGGTTTTCATCGTTGGCTCACTCCACCGGCTTGAAGCTGAGTGTGGCCGCATCGGCCTGCATGATCTGCAGCTTCTGGTTCGAGAAACGGACGCCGGGGCCGAAGCTGATCGGCGCCATCACGCCGGTCTCTACGTTTTTGGTCTTCTCCAGCTCGGAGATGGTACAGGCCCAGGTCGGTTGTTTGCCGCAGCGCTCGATCGCCGCGATCAAAACCTTTGCCGCCGCATAACCGCTCATGGTGTAGCGGTTGATGCCCTTGAACTCGGCCTCCGACACCAGCGACTTTGCCTTTTCGAGGAATGCCTTGCCGGCGGCACCGGCGAACGGTTCGACATAGTCGACGGCGTAGATGCCGTCGCCGGCTGGGCCCATCAGCTTCAGCACCGGCTCGATGCGGCCGGGCCAGAAGATGCCGGTCACCGGCTTGACGCCGAGCTTCTCGAGCTCCTTCATCATCGCGATGTTTTCGGCGATGATGCCGCCGGCCAGGAACACCTCGGCGCCGGATTCTTTGAGCTGCAGCATGTCGGACGAAAAGTCCTGCTGGCCCTTCTTGTAATTGCCGCTGTAGACGACCTTCAGCTTCTTCGCCTTGACCACGGAGTCGAAACCATCGCGTACGGTGATGCCGTAGTCATCGTCCTGGGTGATCAGGCCCCATGTCTTGCCGGGATTCCTGTCCGCGAGATAGTTGACAAGATGGATGATGCCTTCCTCGTAGGATTGCCCGATCACGAACACATTCTTGCGCGGCGGCTCCCACAGGGACTTAACCGGTGCGACGTCGATCACGGTGGGAATTCCCGCTTTCTCCAGCACCGGCATCACAGCGATCGACTGGCCCGAGCCTGACATGCCGAGCATGGCGAAGACCTTGTCGACGTCGATCACCTTCTTGACGCCCTGGATGGTGCGCGCGGTGACGTAGCCGTCATCTTCAAGCACATATTTGATCTTGCGGCCGTTGATGCCGCCGGCGGCATTGGCCTCGGCGATTGCTATTCTGTGGCCGAGTGAAGCGGCGACGCCGAGCAGCGCCGGCGGGCCGGTCAGCGGCTCGACGTCGCCGATCATAATCTCGGTGTCGGTGATCCCGGGGTCGGCGGCTTTCACCGGACCGATGGCGAGACAGGTGGCGGAAATCAGCAGCGAGGCTGCCGCAAAATGTTTGATCATTGTCTCCTCCTCATGATGTGTTTTTTTGTTAATAGCGCAGCGGCCAGTGCACCCAGGCTCGCTTGATGTCATGCCAGACGCCGACCAGCCCGCGCGGTTGGAAGCGCAGGAACAGGATAATGACGAGGCCGTAGAGCATGCTCTTCAGTTCCTGCGCGCCTGTGGTGAGCATCGCGTCCATCTTGGAACTGAGCAGGCTGAAGACGAGGCGGGTCGCTTCCGGCAGCAGCACGATCAAGACGGTGCCGAGCACCGCCCCGAGCGCCGAGCCGAGCCCGCCGACGATCAGGATCGCCAGCGCCTCGATCGAGAGCAGGAACGGAAAGCCCTCGACGCTGACGAACGACAGATAGATGCCGTAGAGCGCGCCGGCGATGCCGGTGATGAACGCACACGTCGCGAAGGCGACCAGCTTGGTGGCGTGCAGATTGATGCCCATCACGCGGGCCGCGGTGTCGTTGTCACGGATCGCCACAAAGGCGCGGCCGACCCGGCTGCGGCGGATGTTGAGGGTGGCAAACAGCGTCAGGATGGCGACGCCGAGACAGAGATAAATAAAGGCGGTATCGCTGTCGAAGCTGACGCCAAAGATCTCCGGCCGCTGCACCTGGAGGCCGCGGGCGCCGTTGGTGAGCCAGCGCATCTCCAGGATCACGCTGTTGATGATGAAGGAGAAGGCCAGCGTCGTGATGGCGAGATAAAGTCCCTTCAGACGCAGCGACGGCGCGCCGACGATCAGGCTGGCGAGCGCCGGCACCACCCCGGCGCCGAGGAAGCCGATCAGCGGGTGCATGTGGCATTTGGAGACCAGGATCGCATAAGCATAGGCGCCGGTGACGAGGAAGCCGACATGGCCGAGCGAGATCAGGCCGGTGTAGCCGGTCAGGACGTTGAGCCCGAGCGCGCCGGTCATCGTGATCAGGATGATGGTGAGAAACGACAGCGCGTAGGAGTTCAAGAGATGGGGCGCGATAATAAGCGCCAGCACCAGCACGGCCGACCACAGCCAGACCGGCGGGGAATCGACCAGCGCGACCAACTCGCCATAAGTTTGCTTGTAATCGCCGGTGCGCATCAGACCCTCTCGATGTCGCGTTCACCGAAGATCCCGAACGGGCGGATCATCAGCACGACGATGATCATCGCGAAGCCCGCGATCTCCTTGGTGCCGGAGCCGATATAGCCGCCGGCGAGATTCTCGGTGATGCCGATTAGGAGGCCGCCGAGGCCGGAGCCGAGCACGGCGTCGAGGCCGCCGAGGATCGTCGCCGGAAACGCTTTCAGCCCAAGCTGGAACATGGCCGGCGACAAATCATAGGACAGCGCGAAGAACACGCCGCCGATCCCGGCGATGACGGAGGATGCGGCCCAGGCCAGCGCATGGACTCGTGTGGCGCTGATGCCCATCAGCAACGCCGTACGGTCGTCGGCCGCGACCGCACGCATCGCCACGCCGATTTTGCTGTAGCGGAAGAACGCCCAGATCGCCACGAGCAGCGCCAGCAACGTTGTGATGACGGCAATCTGCCCGGTGCGCACGCCGATGCCGCCGAGATGCACGATGCCGCGGCCGATGCCGATATCGAGACCGTGCGGATAGGCGTCCCAGATGAAGTTGATGGCCGAGCGCAGGATCACCGCGAGGCCGATGGTGACCATCACGGTCGCAAACACCGGCTCGCCCAGCATCGGCCGCATCACGACGCGCTCGATGATGAAGCCGAGCAGGACCGCCGCGAGAATGGCACTGATTGCGACCACGAATACATTGCCGCTGACCGTGGTCGAGATCGTCCAGGCGATATAGGCCGTGATCATGGTCATCTCGCCTTGCGCGAAATTGACCAGGCCGGTCGACTTGTAGATCACGGCAAAACCCATTGCGATCAGGCCGTAGATCGCGCCGATTGCGAGGCCCGAGATCAAGAGTTGCAGCAGATATTGCATTCAGCCCTCCGCCGGATAAATGATGGCGAGCTCGCGCGCGAACTTCTTCTCGATCATGGCGCGGCGCACTTTCTGTGTGGCGGTCAGTTCGCCGTCGTCATGGTCGAGTTCTTTCTCGAGGACCGCGAAGCGGCGGATGTTCTCGACCCGGGCAAAGCGCTTGTTGGTCTCATTGACGATGTGCTCGACCAGCTCATGCACTTCGGCGAGCTGCGACAGCGACTTGTAGTTGGTGTAGGCCAGCGCCCGGTCGCGGGCCCAGCGGCCGACATTGTCGTAGTCGACCTGGAGGATGGCGCCGAGATACTTCTTGGCCTCGCCGACCACGATCGCTTCCTTGATAAACTCAGAATCTTTCAGCGCATTCTCGATCTCCGATGGTGCGATGTTCTTGCCACCGGCGGTGATGATGATCGCCTTCTTGCGGTCGACCACGGCGATCTCGCCATTGTCGAGCAGCTCGATGATGTCGCCGGTGCGCAGCCAGCCGCCCGGCTCGAGCGAGGCGGTCGAAGCTGTCGCATCGAGGAAGTAGCCCTTGAAGATTCCGGGGTTGCGCAGCAGGATCTCGCCGTCGGCATCACACTTCCATTCGGTCTGCGGCAGCGGCAGGCCGCAACCGCCGATCCGGTGGCAGCTCCCGGTCTGGATGAAGGCGACGCCGCCGCTCTCGGTGAGGCCGTAGCCCTGCGACACCGGGCGGCCGATGATGTCGAAGAAGCGCAGGGTCTCCGGCGAGATCGATGCGCCGGCGCAGAGCCGGTGGCGGCTAGTGGCGAAGCCAAGATGTCGCTGCAAATTGCGAAACATCAGGAGATAGAGCAGCCCGTAGGCCGTGCGATCGAGCCAGCTGTCCTTGCCGGCCTGCCGGCGATCGGACAGTTTGCGGCCCCACGCGAGGCAGGCTCTTGTGAAATCTTGCCACAGCTTGCCGCTTTCGCCGAGCTTGAACAGAAAGCCCTGCTGCAGCTTCTCATAGATGCGGGGGACGCCGACGAAGAAGGTCGGCGCGATTTCGCGGATATTGAGCGCGACGGTGTCGATCGATTCGGCAAAGCTGACGGTGCCGCCGAGCACGAGATGCGTCACCATACCGTAGCAACGCTCGGCGACGTGACAGAGTGGCAAGTAGCTCACGGCTTCGAATGGCTTATCGGCGATGCCGACGGTCCTGGCGTAGGCGTAGGCCGCATAGACCAGGTTGCGGTGCGTCAGCATCGCGCCCTTGGGTGGGCCTGTCGTGCCCGAGGTGTAGACGAGGATGCAGACATCGTCGGGCGCGCCCTGGCTGATCAGGCGGTCGAGGGTGGCGTTGGCCTCGGGGCTCTCCAGCGCATAAGCGTTGCCGCGTTCGCACAGCGCCTCGAACGACATCAACTCGGACTGGCGATAGTGCCGCAGGCCCTTCATGTCGATGCAGACGATGGCCTCAAGGTCGGGCAAGCCGCCATTGTTGGCCATCGCATCCAGCACTTTGTCGGTCTGCTCCTGGTCGCCGGTGACGACGATGCGGGCGCCGGAGTGCTTGACGATGTATTGCAGCTCGACCCAGGGATTGGTCGGATAGATCCCGACGGCGACTGCGCCGATCATCTGGATGCCCAGATCGGCATAGAACCATTCCGGCGCGTTCTCGCCGGCGATGGCGACGCGGTCGCCCGGCTTGATTCCGAGCGAAAGGAGCCCGAGCGCAACCGCGCGCGCCGTCTCGTCATAGTGGCGCCAGGAATACGGATTCCAGATGCCGTATTCCTTTTCGCGCAGCGCCAGTGCCTCGCCGTGGATCGTGGCGCGATGCTGCAGCAATTGCGGGATGGTGATGGCGGCGTCTTGTAGCGCGTTCTGGAACGCATCGGCATCGGTCACGGGCGCACTGCGCGCTATGTCGGCTCGCATCGACGGGTGGACGGTTCGCAGGCTGTCCAGGGTCGACATCAGGCGCCTGCCTTTGCCGCGGCCTCAGTGCGGTGGCCGCCGAGATAGGCTTCGGCGACGGCGGAATCGCGCCTGATTTCGTCGGGCGTGCCTTCGGCGATCTTGCGACCGAAGTTCAGTACATGGATACGGTCGGAGATGTCCATCACGATGCGCATCTCGTGCTCGATCATCAGCACGGTGATGCCGAGCTCGTCACGGATGTCGAGCACGAAGCGCGCGATGTCCTCGGTCTCCTCCTGGTTCATGCCGGAGACCATCTCGTCGAGCAGCAACAGCTTCGGCTCGCAGGCCAGCGCGCGGGCGAGTTCGACGCGCTTCTGCTGCCCGTAGGAGAGCGTGCCGACGACCGCGTCCCTGACATGCTCGATCTCGAGGAATTCGATGATGTGCTCGACGCGCTGCCGCGCCGCGATCTCCTCCTTGCGGGTGCGGCCGAGGAACATCACGGCATCGAGCACCGTCGAGCGCAGATGGGTGTGGCGGCCGGTCAGGATGTTCTCGACTACGGTGCCGTGCTTGAACAGCGCCAGGTTCTGGAAGGTGCGGCCGATCCCGACGGCGGCGAATTTCCACGGCGAGATCGTGGCAAGATCGATGCCGTCGAACGCGATGCTGCCACCGTTTGGTCGTAGCACGCCTGAGATCATGTTGAACAGCGTGGTCTTGCCGGCACCGTTCGGGCCGATCACGCTGCAGATCTCGCCTTTGGTGACGCGGAGGCTGACGTCGGCCACGGCCTGCAGGCCGCCGAAGCGCTTACTGAGGTTCTCGACGGTGAGCAGCGCGGTCACGACAGCCACCGCTTGCGGCGCTTGTAGTGCTTGACGTCGCGCAGGCTCTTGCGCCCCGCGCGGGAGATGCCGAGATAGAATTCCTGGACGTCCTCGTTGGCGGTGAGCCTCGCTGCCGTGCCGTCGAGCACGACCCGGCCGGTCTCCAGGATGTAGCCATAGTCCGCAATATCGAGTGCGCGCTGTGCGTTCTGCTCGACCAGCAGCACGGTCATCTTCAGCTCGTCGCGGAGGCGAGCGATCACCTCGTAGATGCGGTCGATGATCAGCGGCGCCAGCCCGAGCGACGGCTCGTCGAGCGCGAGCAGCACCGGATCGGTCATCAGGGCGCGGCCGATCGCGAGCATCTGCTGCTCACCACCGGACATGTAGCCGGCAATCTGGTCGCGCCGCTCGTAGAGCCGCGGGAACAGCGCAAACACCTTGTCGCGGCGTTGGCGCGCATCCGCGTTGGTCCTGGTGTAGCCGCCCATCTGCAAATTCTCGTCGATGGTGAGGGCTGCGAACACGCGGCGGCCCTCCGGCACCTGGACGATGCCACGGCGGACCAACTCGTCCGGTGCGAGATGGTGCACGTCGTCACCGCGGAAGCGGATGCTGCCGTTCTCGATCACGCCTTCTTCGGTGTAGAGGATGCCGGACATCGCCTTCAGCAACGTCGATTTGCCGGCGCCGTTGGAGCCGAGCAGGGCGACGATGCCGCCCTCGGGCACTGCGATCGAGACGTCGCGGATCGCTTCGATTGCGTTGTCGTAGACGATGCGGATGTTGCGGAATTCGAGCAGGCAATCGTGCGCAGGCGCCGCCTGTGGTGCGCCGGGGGGCATTTTGGTCGGGATCGTGGTCGGCATCGCTCTCAGACCCGGCCGGCCTGTGGCATTCGCGGGCGTGCGGCAAGGATCGCATCGGTGACGATCTTCGCGGTCTCGGCACAGGCCTGCGTGCCGCCATTGCCATATTGCTTCACCGCGTCACCGACGCACCAGAGGCCGTCGATGCCGGTTTCCCGCGGCAGATCGTAGCCAGCGCAGCTCCGTTGCGCCGGCCAATCGTCGCGCATCACGCGGATCGACAGGATTTTGGCCTGATCGAAATTGTTGAACTGCTCGCGGAGATCAGTGAGGGCGAGTTCGACCTCGGCCTCCGAGTCGAAATCGCCAAGCGCGGGGATCGGCACGGCGTAGGCAACATAGAGATGCCAGTCCGGCGGCGCGAGCTCCGGACAGGTCGCAGTGAGGTTGGCCATGTTGCAGAGCCGGCGCGTCTTGCCGAAGGTGATGATGCCGGGATGGTTCATCAGCGGCTCGCGGCTGGCGACGTTGATGACGATATTGGCGGCCGGGCGAAGCACGTCCTTCACCTTGCCGACGTAATCCGCCGGGAAGACTGCTTCGCCGGCGAGCGCGACCGTGGCCTTGGGTCCTGCATTGCTGATGACGAGATCGGTGTCGATCCGCACCCGTTCGCCGCCCCTGATGACGGTGACGCCTTCGACGCGGCCGTCAGCCGTGTGGATCATTACCGCCGGCGTGACGAGCCAGATGTCGCCATTGCGGCGGATCGCAGTGCCGAGGCTGTTCCAGACCCCGATCGTGCCTTGCGGGCAGAAGCCGAACTTCTTGAAGGCGCCCTTGCTGGTAAAATAGGTGAGGAAGGCGCGGGCCGGCAGTTCGTCGGCATTGCAGGCGAAGATCGCGGCGCAGAGATTGCGAAACAGCGCGTGCACGGTGGCGTTGCTGGTATAGCCCTTCAGCCAGTCTTCGGTCGATTGCCGCCCGTCGGGCAAATTGCCGGAGCGCGCGTCGGCGAATTTTTCCAGGATGCGCGAGGCCTGTTTCGTGAGTTGCCCGAGCAGCAGCGACCAGCCGCCCCGGCCGACGTCGATCAGCTTGCCGTCGATGAAGAAGGAACTCGCAGGTTCGGGTGAGCGGATATCGAGCGGGGCGCCGACGGTGTGGAACGTCTCCTCGAACACGCCGCCGAATTCGATCGCGATAGCGCCGATATTGACCTTGAAGCCGTCGATCTCCTCGGTCGAGGCGCGCCCGCCGAGCCGGTCCTTGTCGTCGACGACGAGCGTATGCAGGCCGCCATGGGCCAGCCGCGCCGCGGCGCACAGCCCGCCGGCGCCGGCTCCGATCACGATAGCATCGACCTTCTGAGCATCCACGAACTGCCTCCCTCGATGCCGCCGGTTGCTCCCGGCATGCGCGATCTGCTTGCTTGACGGCCGTCATCCTAATATAATCCGAACGGCCGTTCAAATTATTTTTTGCCGCAGGCCGAAGGTTCGTCCAAGGGGTGGTCGAAGGGGACGTCGAAGGGTTCGTCGAAGGGTTCGTTGCGGATGTTGCAAGAGGTTCTGGTGGATGGCCCTGCAAAGCGCGGGAGTGCCGGGCAAGGCTCTAGTATAGAGAGACCGGAGTCGCCTGATCGCGACGATGCCTGTTGTGGACAAGAGAGACGCTGATGGCGCGGACGCGCTCGGAGAATTACGACGACATTCAGCGGGGCATCCTCACCTCGGCCTGCGGCCTGTTCGCCCGACAGGGCTACATGCGCGCGTCGATCTCGGATCTCGCCGACGCCTGCAAGCTCTCGCGCGGCGCGCTGTATCACTATTTCGATTCCAAGGAAGCGATCCTGTTCGCGATCCTCGATGCGCATATCCGCGAGATGATTACGGATGTCGAGGCTGCGATGGCCGGCAAGACGACGACGCTGGAGCAGTTCCGCGCCGCGATCCAAGCTATCGTCGAACTCAACGCGCGCTCCAGCGACGAGCAGCGCGTGATCCTGAACGATTTGTCGTTCCTCGGTGAGACCGAGCAGGCCGCCATCAAGGCGCTGGAGCGCCAGTTGGTCGACGTGGTCGCCGACCTCCTGATCCGGCTCGACAAGGAAGGCAAGATCGTCAAGCGGACCAAGAAGATCTACAGCATGATGCTGTTCGGCATCCTGAACTTCAGCCACACTTGGTACGATCCGAGAGGCGGGGTCGACCCAAAGGAGTTCGCCGACATGGTGGTGGACCTGTTCCTGTACGGCTTCACCATGCCGCTGCCGGCCAAGGACGCCGCCAAGGATACCGCGAAGCCGCAGCGCCAGCGCGCCTGAGCCCGGGCACGATGTCGCAGCATTCGTCTTACGCGGCGTCGGCCCAGAATACCGCTCGGTCGCGACCGCCAGCTAAGTCGCAGCAAATCAAGACGATTCCTCTGGGTGAAAACTGGAGCCCGGATATGGAACCGGAATCGCGGCGATCTTTCGCTTGAATCGATGGGACCACAGCAAGCTTCGATTGACGAATTGTTGCTAATTAGAAACGTCCCTGGACGGGATGCTGTGCTCGCAGGTGCCGATCGAGTTCCGGCGCCGTCGCTGGTGCGCACGGGAGGGCGGTTGCAATTGCCGTAACGGTTCTGGCCGACGGAACGGTCATTGCGCCGCCTCTTTCCCGCCTGAGGATCACGGCAATGAGGCTGTGGCTCATCGTCCAGATTGTGACCGCTTTGCTTGCCGTGTCCGCGATTGCAGGCGCGGGCTCGGAGCCCGACATGCAGGCGCAGATCCAGGATATCGTGACCGCCGAACTCGCGCCGACTACGACCGCGACCGACCCGGGTGGTCTCGCGGCAGCCGTTTATGCCGGCGGCCGTCTCGCATTCTTCAACTACGGCTTCGCCGACGACGCCGCCAAACGGCCGATCACGCCGGATACGCGGTTCAATCTCGCATCGCTGCGGAAGATTTTTGAGGCCACGCTGGTCGCGCTCGGCACCGGTCGCGGCGAGCTGCGACTGGATGATCCCGTCAGCAAATATCTGCCCGAGTTGCGCGGCGATTATATAAGCCGCGTCACCATCGGCGAACTCGTCACCCATACGTCGGGGCTGCTGCTGCCGACCGATCATCCGCCCTGGCCGGACCAGACTTTCAGCCGCGACCAGTTCATCGCGATGCTCAATGCATGGACCCCGCATGCGGGAGAACAGCCCGGCAAGCAGCGCATCTACAGCCACGCCGGCTATGTCCTGCTGCAACTCGTGCTCGAGCGGCGCTACGGCATGCCGATCGGCGTGCTGATCGACAACCGCATCCTCAAGCCGCTCGGCATGACATCGACATTCATTCCGGAGCGCGGCGAGGACAATCGCGCAGTGATGACGCCCCAGATCATGCAGCGTGTGGTCCAGGGTTACTCTGATCAGGGCGTGCCGATCGGTCCACCGGGCAACCAGCAGAGCTACTACGACTTCGCAGGCACCGGCCAGATGTTCTCCTCCGCCCGCGATCTCGGCATCTTCCTCCGTGCCTGTCTCGACGGCGCGGTGATCGATCCTGACCTGCGCGCGGCACTTGAGATGACCGAGCGCGAGAGTTTCCGGGTCGACGACAAGTTCGGGCAGGCGATGGCGTGGGAGCATGTGCGGCTCGATGGTGTCACCGTCGTCGACAAGCCCGGCGGCCTCAACAACGCCTCGGCCTATCTCGGCCTGGTGCCGGCGCGAAAGCTCGGCATCGTGCTGCTCGCCAATCGCGGCGAGTATCCGCACGAGATCGCGCGTTACAGGATATTGCCGGCGCTCGCGCGACTTTAAAGGCAGCGCGTGCCAATCCAATGACACGCTTGCGCAAATGCCGAGGCGGGGTGCGAAAATTGTCATGGCGCGGCACGACGGCCGGCTGTATAAGCCAGTAGCTTCTTCTCCAATCTGAAGAGGCTGACATGACCGACTTCCCCGCTTCCGACATCCTAACGTCCGACTTGCATACGTGGCTTTCGCAACAGCACCACGGGCTGCGGACCTTCAAGACCTTCCAGCAAAAACTCGAGACCTTGAGCAGCGACGAGCCCGAGCAACGGGCCGTGTGCCGGCTGCTGAGCGGTCTCGTCGGCAGCTATATCGAGGCTTTCGATGAAGCTCCGCTGCCCGTCACGGTCGCCGACCGCGCCTATAGCCGCTTGCTCGATCTCGTTGCCAGCCTCGATCTGCGCGGAAATACCGACCGGCGGCTGGCCGACATCAACCGCATCGCGGCCTGCGATCTCCTGCGCTGATTGTGCATCAGCGACGCGTCGCGACGAGTTCGCGATAGAGCGCGGCGTATTGGCCGGCACGGTTGTGCCACGAGACATCTGACGTCATGCCGCCATGTTGCAGCCGGCGCCAGGTTACCTTGTCGTTGAATAGCAGGTTCGCCTTTCGGAGCGCGTGGGCCAGCGCTTCCGATGTGACGGGTGCGAACTTGACGCCGGTCGCCTCCCCGCCGGTGACCGCGGCTTCGCCGACGTCGAGCACCGTGTCGGCAAGCCCGCCGACATCAGCGACAACAGGGACTGCGCCGTAGCGCAGCGCGCATAGCTGGGTGAGGCCGCAGGGCTCGAACCGCGACGGCACGGCGAGCGCATCCGAACCCGCCTGGATCAGGTGGGCCAGCGCCTCGTCATAGCCGATCTTCACCGAGATCCGTCCGGGATTAGCATCAGCCAGCGCCTGATAGCGATCCTGGAGATCGCGATCGCCGCTCCCAAGCAGAGCCAGCTGGATGCCTTCGCCCAGCAGCGTCGGGACGTTGTCGAGCAGAAGATCGAGGCCCTTCTGCCAAGACAGCCGGCTGATGACGCCGAGTAGCAGCGCATCGGCTGCGGGATCGAGCCCGAAGCGTTGCTGCAGCTCCGCCTTGTTTGCCGCGCGTGGCACCAGTTGCTCCGCACTGAAACGCGCGGCGATATCAGGATCGGTTGCCGGATTCCACACCGCGATATCGATGCCGTTGAGGATGCCGCTCAGCACATCGGAGCGTTCGCGCAGCAGGCCGCCGAGTCCCATGCCGCCTTCGTCGCTCTGGATCTCCTGCGCATAGGTCGGAGACACCGTGGTGATGCGGTCGGCGAATTGCAGGCCGGCCTTGAGGAAGCTGATCGTGCCGTAATATTCGACGCCGCCGACCGCGTAAGACTCATCCGGCAGTCCGAAGCTCGCGAGCATGTCGGGCGAAAATTGTCCCTGATAGGCGAGGTTGTGAACCGTCATGACAGTGCCCGGCCGCGGCAGGTTGCTGTAGTGCAGATGGGCCGGCACCAGCCCCGCTTGCCAGTCATGCGCGTGCACGACCTCGGGCACGAAGGAGGGGATGGCACCCTGGCCGATCTCGGCCGCTATCCGCGCGAGCGCCGCAAAGCGGATGCCATTGTCCGGCCAATCGTGGCCGTCGGGACCGACATAGGGGTTGCCCGGGCGCGCGAACAGATGCGGCGCATCAAGCGCGTAGAGATCGAGGCCGTCATGCGACCCGCCGAGCACGCGGACCGGCCCGCCGTAGAATTCCTGCCAATCCAGCAGCGTTTCGGCTGAGGCAAGCGCATTGAGGACGCTGGGATATCCAGGCACCAGCGTCCGCGTCGCAACATCGTGCTCCCGCAACGCCGCCGGCAGCGCGCCGGCCACGTCGGCCAGCCCGCCGGTCTTGACGATCGGGTAGATTTCCGAGGCGACCGCGAGGACGCGGATCGGCGTCATGTCCCGAGCCTGTCGATCATCGCCTGCGTGATCAGCGAGATGCCCTGCGAGGTCGTGCGGAATCGCTTGCCGTCGGATTCGGGATCCTCGCCGACCACGAGGCCCTCCGGGATCTTCACACCGCGATCGATCACGACATTCTTGAGCTGTGCGCCGCGGCCGATATTGACGTAGGGCATGATCACCGCATTCTCGATGCTGGCATATGAATTGACGTGCACACCGGTGAACAGCAGGGAACGGCGCAGCGATGCGCCGGAGATAATGCATGCGCCCGACACCAGCGACGTCACCGCCTGTCCGCGCCGTCCGTCCTCGTCGTGGACGAATTTGGCGGGAGGCGTGATCTCGGCGTAGGTCCAGATCGGCCAGGAGCGATCGTAGAGATCGAGCTCCGGCACCACATCGGTGAGATCGATGTTGGCGGCCCAATAGGCATCGACGGTGCCCGCATCGCGCCAATAGGCGCGGGGATCGTCGCCCGAGCGGACGCAGGAATCGTTGTACTGATGCGCGATCGCGCGGCCGTGCTTCACAATGTAGGGAATGATGTCCCTGCCGAAATCGTGAGCCGAGTTCGGGTCGGCGGCATCGCGGCGCAATTCGTCGAACAGGAATTCCGAATTGAAGACATAGATGCCCATACTGGCGAGCGACTTATCCGGCTTGCCCGGCATCGGCGGCGGATCGGCCGGCTTTTCGAGGAAGGACTGGATCAGGCCATTTTCGTCGATATGCATGACGCCGAAGCCGCTGGATTCTGCCCGCGGCATTTCCAGGCAGCCGACGGTGACGTCGGCGCCGCTCTCGACATGCTGCTTGAGCATAATCTCATAATCCATCTTGTAGACGTGGTCGCCCGCCAGCAGCACGATGTATTTGCTGCCATGCGGCTCGATGATGTCGATATTCTGATAGACCGCATCGGCTGTGCCGACATACCACTGCGTTTCCGAGACGCGCTGGCTCGCCGGCAGGATATCAAAGCTCTCGTTTCGCTCCGGGCGGAAGAAGTTCCAGCCGCCCTGCATGTGCCGGATCAGGCTGTGGGCCTTGTACTGGGTCGCCACCGCGATGCGGCGGATGCCGGAGTTCACGGCGTTGGAGAGCGCGAAATCGATGATCCGGGATTTGCCGCCGAAATAGACCGCAGGCTTGGCGCGCCTGTCGGTCAGCTCCTGAAGTCTGCTGCCGCGTCCGCCAGCCAGCACGAAGGCGAGGGCGTGGCGGGACAGCGGTTCATTTACGATGGGCCTCATGATCTTCCTCCAGGGCTTCACGGTATGGCCCCGCTGCCTTCTCTTTCGGAAGGCTTGATCGGGCACAACGGGGCCGGCTGCGAACGTAGCAAGCGGCCCCGGTTGAGCAAAGCGGTACGGTGAGTTTCGTTCCGTGATCCCGCGGGGCGGGGGCCTGCAAGCAACGCAGGGGCCGGTATGTCGGCCATTGACCGAGCGTCATTTCGGTATAGAGGAGGCCGGCCCATCGCTTCCGCCCCGTCCCGAATTCCAGACCTGTATTCCAAGGCCCCTATTCCATGACGATTTCAACCGTGACACCCCAAGATATCCGCGCTGCATTGCTGCTGCGCCAGGA
Organism: Bradyrhizobium sp. LTSPM299; assembly: GCF_000938235.1. Lineage (NCBI taxonomy): Bacteria > Pseudomonadati > Pseudomonadota > Alphaproteobacteria > Hyphomicrobiales > Nitrobacteraceae > Bradyrhizobium > Bradyrhizobium sp. LTSPM299. The sequence goes on along the minus strand of NZ_JYMU01000098.1, from coordinate 35,316 downwards.
GATCGCGCTGCTCGATCTCAGGCATGAGGCTGAGTTCGCCACCGGCCATCCGTTGTTTGCTGCCAACATGGCGGTTGGCCGGATTGCGATCGAGGCCGACCTGCGGCTGCCGCGCAAGGATGTGCCGATCGTTCTCTATGATGATGGTGAAGGGCTGGTTGACGCCGCAAGGGACCAATTGCAGGCGCTGGGCTATGGCAATGTTCGCGCGCTGGCCGGCGGCCTGCAGGCCTGGCGTTCGGTAGGCTACGAGGTGTTCCAGGACGTCAATTCCTACGCCAAGGCGTTTGGCGAACTGGTCGAGGCGCGGCGCCATACGCCATCGCTGAGCGCGGACGAGGTCGCGTCCCTGATCGCAGCGAAGGCCAATATCGCGATCCTCGATGTGCGGCGGTTCGACGAATATGCCACCATGAACATCCCGGGCTCGGTCAGCGTGCCCGGCGCGGAACTGGTGCTGCGTGCGGGACGCGCCGCGCCCGATCCTGACACCACCATCATCGTCAACTGCGCGGGGCGAACCCGCTCGATCATCGGGACGCAATCGCTGATCAATGCGGGGCTGCCCAACAAGGTGCGGGCGTTGCGCAACGGCACGATCGGCTGGACGCTCGCCAAACACGGTCTTGAGCACGGCGCCGACAAGCGCGGCGATATCGGACCATTTGACGGTGCAAAGGACAATGCGCGCGACGTCGCCTATCGCGCCGGTGTCCGGCAAATCGGCACCCGCGAGCTGGCCGCGTTGCAGGCGGACAACACGCGCACGCTCTATCGCTTCGATGTGCGTGATGCAGATGAGTACGCGTCCGGCCATCTCGCCGGCTTCCGCCATTACGCGGGCGGCCAGCTCGTCCAGGAGATCGACATGGCGGCGCCAGTGCGCGGCGCGCGCATCGTGCTGTCGGACGACAGGAGCATCCGCGCCGACATGACGGCGTCCTGGCTCGCGCAGATGGGCTCGGACATCTACGTGCTGGATGGTGGTTATGACGGCCCGCGCGACGCTGGACCGCCGCAAGTCCTGCCCAAACCCGATCCCGCACACCGCTACCGGCGCCCCTATGAAGGCACCGCGGTCGCTGAGGCGGCGATGCAGGCTTATCTCGACTGGGAATATGGCCTGGTCGAACAGCTCAGGCGCGACGGGACGCACGGGTTTTACGTGATCTGAGAAGGGGTGTCCGATCACCTCATGCGGCGCCACAAAGGGCTTGCATCCCTATACTAAGTACGCTTATAATAAGTTAACTTATCAAACAGGGAGCGAGTACCATGGCCGCACAATCCGCCTGGCAGACCCAATTCAGCATCGAGACCGCCGCGATCCCGGAGACGATCTGGGCGCTATTCCGGGACGTGACCGGATGGACGCGCTGGAACGCCGGGATCGAGTCGATCGCCCTCGAGGGCCCGTTTGCGGCCGGCACCAGCTTCGTCATGAAACCGCCTGGCGAGGAAGCGCTTCGCTCCGTGCTGACGGAGGTGCGCGAGAATGAGTGCTTTGTCGACGAGACCCGGGTCGGCGATCTCGTCATTGCGGTCGCGCATCGCATCAAGCGCCTCGATCCGTCGCACACCCGCGTTACCTACGCGGTCGATGCGCGGGGCGAGGGGGCAGCCGAGATCGGTCCGATGATCTCGGCCGATTTCCCGGATGTTCTGGCGGCGCTCGTTGCCGCCGCGGAAGGGAGGCGGTCATGACCGGCTGGCTCGGCGTGGTGTCGCGCAGCCATGTGCAGCGCGGCGTTGCCGGCGGTTTCGCGCAAGTGTGCCACGGCAAGGCGCAGCCGCTGCGGCGGATGCGCCCGGGCGACTGGCTGATCTACTACTCGCCGACGATCGAGATGGGCGGCGAGGCGCTACGCGCCTTCACGGCCATCGGCGAGATCGCCGATGACGAGGTTTTCGAGCACGATATGGGCGGCGGCTTTGTGCCGTTCCGCCGCCGCGTGCGCTACGCGACTGCGCGCGAGGTTCCGCTCGCCGATCTCAAGGACCGCCTCGATCTCTGTGCCCAGCCGAACTCGGGCATGGCGCTCCGTCGCGGACATCTGTTGCTGACATCAGGTGATTTTGCGACCATCGCGCGCGCCATGGACGTGAAAGTACCTGATGTGAAAGCACCCGTGCCGGCATGACGAGCAGGAAACAAACGGCCCCGCCGCTGCCGACGCGCTTCTCCGGCCCGGCAGAGAGCCCGGGCTTCCTGCTGTGGCGGGTCTCCAACGCGTGGCAGCGCCGGCAGCGTGCGGCGCTGCAGCCGCTCGGTCTGACGCATTCCCAGTTCGTGATCCTGGCCTGCGCCACCTGGTTCGGCGAGAAGGAGCCGCTGACCCAGGCGCGGATCGGCGAACTCACCGGCGTCGACCCGATGACGACATCGCAGGTCGTGCGCTCGCTCGAATCCCTGAAATATCTGACGCGACATCAACACCCCGACGATCCCCGGGCGAAACTGATTGCCGTGACAAGCGCGGGGCGCGCCCTGGCGCAGAAGGCGGTGGTCGTTGTCGAGGAAACCGATGCCGCCTTCTTTCGTCCGGTGGGCAATGACGCAGGCGGCCTCGTCAAGCTGCTGCAAACGCTTGCGGGTGACGGTTAGCGCGCGGGGCGGACGATCCCGCCCATCCCGCGCGCACTCATCGCCGACCCGATCGTTACTTCGGCAGCGTGATCGGCGTCAGCGTGAACGGACCCGGGTCCTTCCCCTTGTTGTCGCCGATGATGTAGGACAGCTTGCCCTCGGCGACCCAGCCGACACCGCCGACCTGCGTCACCGAGACCGGCTCGGCAAAGCCGTCCTTAATGGTGTCGATCTCGGCCGCATCGCCCTTGACCGTGACCTTGTCGAGCTTGCCATTGCCTTCGATCAGCAGAAAGCCGTTGCCATAGGCGCGCATGGCGTCGGTATGGTCGAGCGGTCGCGACGGTTTCAGCTCCGTCACCGCGCCCGCGTTGCCGTCCTTGACATCGATCCTGAACAGCTTTGCGGGGACGAACGTCGTGACATAGAGATTGCCGTCCGCGCCGATTGCGATGCCGTCGAGCCCGACGCCGTCCTTGGCCGGCGCCAGTTGTGGATCGGTGGCGAAGGTCGCCAGCGCGGTGCCGCCGGGCTTCAGGCTGTAGACGATCGGCGTGAAGGAATCGCTGACATAGGCGGTGCCGTCGCTGCCGACCACGATGTCGTTGCAGAGCGATTTTGGATCGCTGAGGGCAAAGCTGCCCTTCGGCGTACCGCTTTTGAGGTCGAAGGTTTTCAGCCAGGCGCCCTTGGTCTCGCTCGGGCCTGCGACGCCGAAGCCAGAGATGTCGTTAGAGCAGACATAGAGCGTGCCGCTCTTCTCGTCGGCGAGCACGCCGAGCGTCGAGCGGCTGTCGCCGGCTCCCGGCTTGACCAGTTGCTCCGGCTTGCCGCCCGTCGGAATCTTCGTCACCCCGCCGAGATTGAAGCTGCCGACATAGAGCGCGCCGTCGGACGTCGAGGTGATGCTCTCCGGAAAGCTCTTGTCGGGAACACCGACGGGAGCCGTCTCGGCGCGTGCGGCGCAGGCCGTACCAAGCGTGAGGATGATAGCCGCCGCACTGAGTGCAGATGCGCGACGGATCTTGAGCAGGTCTCCCTTTGCGCGCGGATGTCCCGCGTCGCACTTTTGTTTTGTCATGTTGGCGTTTCCTGATGGGACGTGGTCCGACCAGGCAGGAATTGTAAGGCGATCGTCGCCGGTCGACGGCTTATTGGACTTGCAGGTTCCCGACCGGATTGTTTCACCCGCCTGCCTTGTCGCCATCGATATATACGATAGTATATAGCGAGTGGGAAGCAGCCGATGGCGGAAGGGGCGCGTCATGGAACGTGAGTTGGCCTCGCAGCACCGATGCATGGGCTGCGGCGGCGTCATCGATGGTCTCGCCGACGATGCTGCGATCGGCCGCGACGCCCGCATCGGCCTGTTCGCCGACGAATGCGGCTTCGTCTGCAATGACTGCACGGCAAGCCTGATCGAGGCCGCAGCGCGGCGCCGGCGGGAGATGGTCCACCGGAAGTGGCCGACGCGCGAGCGGCGTGTCTAGTGGATGCCAGTTCGCGTGAAGAAAATGCGCCAAAAAAGAATCTGGAGCTTCGGTTCTGATTCAATCAGAACCGAAGCTCTAGTCTGCCCCGAATGCGTCGTAGACCAGTTTCCTGAACGCCGGCGTAATGCGCTGTCGCTCGGTCTGGGTCTGCTCCAGCATGATGTAGATCATGTCGAGTTTCGGATCGACACCGAAATAGGTGCCACTGCCGCTGTCCCATTTCAGCTCGCCGATCGAGCCCGGCGGCAGTGGCTTGGCAATGCCGGGATCGGTGCGCACGGCGATGCCGTAGCCATAACCAAAGCCGTCGCCGGGAAAGTACCAGTAGTCGCGGCCGACGCCCGAGCCCGGCCCGATATGGTCCGTCGTCATGGTCTTGAAGGCGGCGGGTGAGAGATAGCGCTTGCCATCTAGTTCGCCGCCGTTCAGCAGCAGCTGGGCGAAGCGTGCGTAGTTGAGGATTGTCGACAGCAATCCGCCGCCCCCGGATTCCCACTCGGGGTGCGCGCGCCGGTCGCGCTCGCCGTCGATCAGGATGGTGTCCGACGGCAGCGGCTCGGCCAGCCGCGTCCGCTCGGTCTCCGGATCGAGCACGAATTTGGTGTCCTTCAACTGCATCGGATCGAAGATGCGCTCCTTCTCGAACTGATAGAGCGTCTTGCCCGTGATGACCTCGATCACGCGGCCGAGCACGTCGGTGGAATGACCGTAGCGCCACAGCGTGCCGGGCTGCCGCGACAGCGGCAGCTTCGCCAGCCGCGCGACAAATTGCTTGTTGTCGAATGGACCGTCGAAAAGATGGCCCTCGTGGTAGAGCTTCTGGATCCAGTCGGCGCCGATATATTCGTAGGTGATGCCCGAAGTGTGCCGCATCAGGTCCTCGATGGTGACCGGGCGGATCGGCGGCACCAACTCCAGCTTGCTCAGATCGTTCCCGCCATCCGGCTCGATGCCGACCTTCACGTCGGCGAAAGCCGGGATGTATCTCGACAGCGGATCCTGCGGCGACAGCCGGCCCTCATCGACCAGCATCATCGCGGCGACGTTGGTGATCGGCTTGGTCATCGAATGCAGTGCGAAGATCGTGTCCGGCGTCATCGGCGCCTTGGCCGTGACATCGCGGAAGCCGAAGCTCTTCAGATAGACCGGCTTGCCGTGCTGCTGGATCAGGATGACGGCGCCCGGAATCCGTCCCGTTCCGACCTCGTTGTTGAAGAACGCGGTGATGTGCTCGAGCTTGTCCGGCGACGGGGCAGGGATGTCGGAGGCGCGCGTCGTGTCGATTGTGACTGCTACAAGACATGCGATCATCACCGTCGCCGCGCGAAGCGCTCGGGCGACAGCATGGACGGTCCAATCATACCCGCATGACATCTATAATTGCGCCCCTGCCTGATGTCCCGAATGCGAGTTCTAACGCGGGCACCCCGCATAGCATAGTATTTTTGGGCGGTATTATTCCCTCGACGGTTGACCAATTTTACACGATCTGCGTTGCACCGACCGGCGTGCGGACCGCGCCCGACAGCACCTGCAGCGCCTGGCTCAATTCGGCGCGGTTGCGCGCGGCGCCGAGCGACACGCGCAGGCCGCGCGGCGCTGGTGCTCCCACCGCGAAGGCATCTTCGCCGACGACAGCCAGGCCGTTGCGCATCAGGTGCGACAGGAGGTCGGTGCCGTCGAAGTGTTTTGGCAGCGGCATCCAGAGATGATGGCTGGCCGGCCGCGCCGCATAGCTCACGCCCTTGAGGAAACGGGTCGCGAGTTGCTGCCGCGTTGCCGCCTCGTTGCGGATGGCGCGGATGATCTCGGAGGCCACCCCGGAGCGCAGCCATTGCGTGACCAGTGCGACCATCAGCGACGGTGACATCTGCATGGTGGCCTGCAGGCCTGCGCGCATCCGCTGCTCGGCGCCCTGATCGGGCGCCAGCAGATAGGCAACCCGCAGCGCCGGCGCGATGCATTTTGCGATGCTCGCCGCGTAATAGGTGCGCTCGGGGATGAGGGTCGCGATCGGCGCGATCTGTGGTTCGAGCGGGCCATAGACATCGTCCTCGATCAGCACGCAGTTCCGTTTGCGGATGATCTCGGCGATCGCCTTGCGCCTGGCGGCGCTCATCGTCGCCGTCGTGGGGTTCTGCTGCGTCGGTACTAGGTAGACCGCCTTCGGCTTGTGCTTGCGGCAGGCCTCGTCGAGCGCGTCGGGCCGCGCGCCTTCCGCATCCATCGCGACGCCGACGAGACGAACATCAAGCCGCGCCGCGGCAGCCTTCACGCCGGGAAAGGTCAAGGCTTCCGTCAACACGACGTCACCGGGCGATGTCAGCGCGAGCAGCGCGTTGAAGATGATCGCCTGCGATCCCGGATAGATCACGATGCGGTCGGCCGATGCCTGCGGCAGGCACGGCTGCAGCCAGGAGGCCGCGACCTCGCGCTCATCGGCGCTGCCGCCGGGACGCGCGTAGCCGAGATAGGCGGAAAAGCCGGCTTCTGAACGCAGCGTCGCCAATCCTTGCGCGATGCGGAGATCGAGATTGGCCTCGACCGGCTGCGGCGGCAGGTTCATCGACAGGTCGATGTTGACGGGTGCAGGCAAATCCGAGGCGGCGCGCGCGGTGGTCTCGGAGACGAAGGTGCCCTGGCCGACGCGGGCGTCCAGCAATCCGCGCCGGCGCGCCTCGCCATAGGCGCGCGTCACCGTGGTGAGATCGATGTCGAGCGCCGAGGCCAGCCCGCGATGGGTCGGCAGCCGCTGGCCGCGAACCAGCCGTCCGCCGGCGATATCGGCCGCCAGCGCATCGACGATGCGCAGGAACATCGGGCCGTGCCATTCGGAAACTGTAGGGATCCAATCCATGCAATCTAGTGCATTGTCTTTGATTGTAGGTCTCGAAATTCATATTGTATGGATCATCCGACCAGGTCAAGGACGACGGCCAAGGATTACGACAATGAGCGAGACGGTTTCACTGCCAAAGGCGATGTTGCGCGGCTTCACGATGAAGTGCCCGAACTGCGGGCGCGGCCATCTGTTTGGCCGCTTCCTGAAAGTGGCCGATCATTGCGAGGTGTGCAGCGAGGATTTCACCCCGCAGCGCGCCGACGATTTTCCGGCCTATCTCGTCATCGTCGTGGTCGGCCACATCGTGGTGCCGGCGCTGCTCTGGATGGAGATGACCTACGCGCCGCCGGCCTGGCTGCAACTGGCGATCTGGCTGCCCTTCACGCTGTTCAGCGCGCTCGGGCTGCTGCAGCCGACCAAGGGCGCGATCGTCGGTCTGCAATGGCAGTTGGGGATGGAGGGATTTGCGGCGTCGCGCCGGCGGTTGGCGCCGGTGCGGGCACGCAACGCGACGCACAACGACCTATCGGTCAGGCTTTAATGATAAAGCCGCGGGAGATGTAGTTCCGCACAAAATAGATCACTCCCAATCCTGGCAGAAGCGAGATGACGGTCATGGCCATGACCAGGCCAATGTCTGTCCGGAAGTTGAACAACGCGTTGATCGCCATTGTGATTGGCTTGCCCGCTGTCACCGTGAGGATACGTGCGAAAACGACTTCGACCCAGGAGAAAATAAAGCAGAAGAAAGCTGAGACGCCGATGCCCGGAGCGATGGCCGGAATGAGATGACGAAAGAAGAACGACAGCCATGAGTGACCGTCGAGGTACGCCATCTCGTCAAATTCGCTTGGGACCGCCGCAATGAAGCTTTCGAGAATCCAGATCGCAATTGGGATGTTGAACAGGCAGTGGACCAGCGCAATCCCTATCGGGGAATTCACCAGATTGAACTGAGCAAAGAGAACGAAGATCGGTAACGAGAGCACCACTGGTGGCGTGATACGAAAAGTCAGCAGCATAAAGAAAAAATGCCGGTCACCGACGAACGCATAACGCGCAAAGGCATACGCTGCAGGCAATGCAACGGTCAGGCAGAGCGCGACGTTCATCATGACATAGAGAAACGAATTGAGAATCGAGGATGTCAGGGCAGGCGATCGAATGACGTTCAAATAATTGACGAGGCTGAAACGGCCTTCAGGAATGCCATCCCGCGGCAAGGTAGAGGTAAAGCTGACGATGAGCGTCTGCGCAAAGGGAAGGATGAGGAAGGCCGCAAGGGCGAGAAACGCGAGGAGTATCAGAAGCGACCTTGCCGTGTTTCGGCGGAGCATGTCTTGATCGCGCATTATGCACGCTTCACGGTTTGGAGTTTCTTGCGGCCGTCCATCGTTGTCTTGAATGACCACGCGACAATCAGGATCATCAAGAAGTAGATCATCGACCGTGCTGCCGCCATGCCGTAATTAAAACCCTGGATGTCTTCTCCGAGGTCAAGGCTGAGAAAAGTGGTTGCTCCGTTTGGCCCGCCGGCGTTGATGCGGAATGCCTCCGTGTAGATCATGAAGCTGTCGACGAAGCGCAAAAGCAGCGCCATGGATAGCACGCCGCCGATCTTCGGTAGCTCGATATGCCGGAATATCTGGAATCGCGAGGCGCCATCGATCGCAGCGGCCTGGTAGAAGGCAGGCTGGATGCTCGACAAGCCTGAATAGGCAAGGACCACCACCAGCCCCAACCAGTGCCAGGTATCCATGACGACGAGCACCAACCATGTATGGATGGCGTTGAACTTGTAGTCGAAGGCAATGCCGAGCCAGGCGAAGGTGCGCCCCGCCAATCCTGCGGGACTGATCAGGTTCAGCCACATGATCGGGATCATGTTCGACGGGACAACCAGTGGGGCCGCCAACAACATCAGGGCAACGCTCTGACGCCAGCCGCTGCGAGGTAATATCAGCGCGATACCGACGCCAAGCGGAATCTGGACGCAAAGAACAATCGCGGAAAAAACAACGCTTCGAGCGAGGGCGTCATAGAATCGTTCGGTCGACAGGATGTCGCGATACCACTGAACGCCGACCCAGTTTAACTGCTGGAGGGAGAATATATCAAAGAAGGAGTAGTTGAAGACTGTGACGAGCGGAACAATGCCGACGAACAACAGGACTGCAACCGCAGGAAGCATGAAAAGCCATGCTCGATTATCCAAAGGTTTCATCTACTCCGCCGATGAGCGTCGGGCGTTGACACCAAGGATGTGCCACAGTTCGGGGAGGCGCGCTCCACGAGGGCACCTCCAGAATCCTCAGACCGGGTGATGATGCGGCCGGAACATGCGGCCCTTTTCCGTGATCAGCACCACGGCGAGTGCGGCCAGCGTGCAGAGCAAGAAGCCGGTCGCGAATGGCAGCAGCGTGCCGTCGTAATCCTGGCCGATCGTGGTGCCGATTCCGATCCCGAGCAGCGTGGTGATCGTGCCGTAGAGCGATGAGGCCGTGCCGGCGATCTTGCCCTGCGGCTCCATTGCGAGCGCGGTGAAGTTCGCCATCATCAGCCCGAAGGCAAACATCATCAGCGCTGCCAGCACCATGAACAGCGGCAGCGACAGCGTCTCGGTTTTGACAGCGACGAGCAGCACCGCGGCGACGACGACAAAGCCCGATATCGCGGCGTGTGAGATCACGCGCATCCCGATGCGGCCGACAATGCGCGAGTTGAGGAAGCCCGCCACCGCGACGCCGACCGCGATCGCGGCAAACGCGAGCGGGAAATAGTGCCCGAGCTTGAAGACCTCGGTGAAGATCTGCTGCGACGAGAATACGAACGCGAACAGCGCGCCCTGCACGCCGCCGGCGGCGAGCGCGTAGCCGAGCGTCTGGCGGGTGGTGACCGTCTGGCGGAACGCGGCGAGCACGTCCGGGATCGCCAGCGACTTGCGGTTCTCCGGCGCCAGCGTCTCCGGCATGCGCAGCGCGCTCCAGGCCAGCGCAATCACGCCATAGATCATCAGGATGACGAAGATGCCGCGCCAATGCGTCAGCAGCATCACCGCCTGGCCGAAGGACGGCGCGATCACGGGGACGGCGATGAACACCATCATCGCCAGCGACATCACGCTCGCCATCCGCCGTCCGGCGTAGCAGTCGCGCACGATCGAGGTGGCGATCACGCGGGTGGCCGCGGTGCCGAGCCCCTGCAGCGCGCGCGCCAACAGCAGCGTCTCGAGCGAGGGCGCCATGATCGCGAGCAGGCCGGCGATGGTGTAGACGGTCATGCCGCCGAGCAGCACCGGACGGCGGCCGAAGCGGTCCGACAGCGGGCCCATGACGAACTGGCCGACGCCGAAGCCGACCAGGAAGATCGACAGCACGAGCTGCGGACGGTTGGCGTCGACGATGCCGAAGGCGGAGCGGATGTTCGGCAGCGCCGGCAGCATCATGTCCATCGCCAGCGGGTTCAGCGCCATGATGGAAGCAATAATGATGACGAATTCAGGAAAGCCCATCGGGCGGTGGCCTGAGGAGACCCAGGCATCGGCATTGATGTCAGACACTTATCGACCTCTTGGGGAGCCTGAATCATAGCGATCTTGCTGCGCTGCACAATCCGCGTTTTGGGATGGGTGCCCGGCGGTCACAGGTGAGGTAGCCCGGTCAGGACCGGTTGAAGGGCGTTTTTCGCCCCAAATACGGTTGCATGAGCAACCATTTTGCTCGTGCCGCGCGTGAAGTTCTGCTATCTCAGCCACCAGAACCTCGCAGGGCCTGCGCGTCGCGGCGGATGCCGATCTTGCGAGAGTAAAAACGGGTACGGGGGAGGCCACATGTCCATCGAACTGTCCGCGCGCTCGCGCGGCGCTGAACTGTCGGATGAGGAACGCAAGGTCCTCACCGCGACGCTCGTCGGCACCACGATCGAATGGTACGACTTCTTCGTCTACGCGCAGGCGGCAGGCCTGGTGTTCGGCGCACTGTTCTTCGCGCCGATGAACCAAAACAATCCGCTGCTGGCGCAGATCGTGTCATTTGCGACGCTCGGCCTGTCGTTCCTGTTCCGCCCGCTCGGCGCCATCGTCTGCGGTCATCTCGGCGATCGCTTCGGGCGCAAGAACATGCTCGTCGTCACGCTGCTGTTGATGGGGGCTGCGACCGCGCTGGTCGGCATGCTGCCGACCTACGCACAGATCGGCGCCTGGGCGCCGGCGCTCCTGATCCTGCTGCGCATCCTGCAGGGCTTCTCGGCCGGCGGCGAGTGGGGCGGCGCGGCGCTGATGGCGGTGGAATCGGCGCCCCGCGACCGGCGCAGCTTCTTCGGCTCGTTCCCGCAGATCGGCACGCCGCTCGGCATGATCCTGGCAACCGGCGTGTTGTGGGTGCTCACGGCGAGCCTCGGCAAGCAGGCGATGATCGAGTGGGGCTGGCGCATCCCGTTCCTGCTGTCGATCCTGCTGATCGTGGTCGGCATCGTGATCCGCCGCACCGTCGAGGAATCGCCGGTGTTCCAGGCGATGCAGCTCCGGCGCAAGGAATCGGCGGCGCCGATCAAGGAGCTGTTCCGCAATCACAGCAAGGAGATCCTGCGCACCGCGTTGATCTTCATGGCCAACAACGCGGCCGGCTACATCCTGATCGCCTTCATCATCAGCTATGGCGCCAACACGCTGAAGATGCCCTCGGAGCAGCTTCTGCTGGGCGGCACGCTTGCCGCGGTGAGCTGGTTCATCTTCACGCTGATCGGCGGCATCCTCGGCGACAAGATCGGACGTGTCAGGTGCTTCCAGATCGGCTACGGGCTGATGGTGCTGTGGGCGGTGCCGATGTGGTTCCTGATCGACACCCGGAACCTGCTGCTGTTCTTCATCGGCGCGGTCGGCCTCACGGTTGCGCTCGGCCTGTCCTACGGCCCGCAGGCGGCGCTCTATGCCGAGCTGTTCCCGGCCAAGGTGCGCTATTCCGGCGTCTCGATCGGCTACGCGCTCGGCGCCATCCTCGGCGGCGCCTTCGCGCCGATGATCGCGCAATGGATCATCGGGACCTACGGCGAATCCTGGCGGGTCGGCGTCTACATAGCGGTGCTCGCGGTGATCTCGCTGGTGACGGTGTCCACGATCAAGGATCCGCAGGGCGTCGATCTGAACGTCAACGACGCGGGCGGGTAACCAGTAAGGCGAAGATTGGCAGCTCCGTCATTGCGAGGAGCGATAGCGACGAAGCAATCCATGGCTCCGCGTATGCCGCCCGATGGATTGCTTCGCTTCGCTCGCAATGACGGGGATTATGCCTCCGAGCATCGCCTTCAGCCGCGCTCTCAGAGCCTTCCGCACCGCCCAGGATTTCCAGCTTTTGACCCAAAGCCTGACACCGGCGAGCACAAGGTCGCGCGGTGGTCGACCCGCCCTCACGCATCGCAATTCCAAAGCAGGGTTTTCCGGCGCGAATCAGCTGTACGACTGCGAGCGCATGGTGTTCAATCCTTGGAGCTGCCTGCCTGAGTACAGGCAGCTCGGCAGCGTCAACCGGAGGCTTGCGGTCTATCCAGCCTCGCGGCAGCTACGGCAGAAACGGGACATGGTGGCGTCATGAACAGCCTGCCGAATCCGGATCAGGCGGACACACTTCAGTGGACGCGGTCGCCGACCAACGGCGGGGGCGAGGCTCCGCATGCCGAACGCCGCCAGCTTACCGTGGCATTTGTCGACATCGTCGGCTCGACCCCCCTGAGTGAGCGCATCGATCCCGAAGAATTCTTTGCGATTATCAAAACCTACCGCGATATCTGCGACGAGGAGATTCGCCGCTACGGCGGTCACATCGCCAGACTGATCGGCGACGGATTGTTGGCATATTTTGGCGTGCCGCAAGCCCATGAAGATGATCCCGAACGCGCGGTGCGCGCTTCGCTGGCGGTCGCCGCGGCGATCAAGGAACATCAGTTTCCGTTGTCCGATGGCGGCTTCGTCCGCCTTGGTGTGCGGATCGGGGTCAACACGGGGTTGGTGGTCGTCGGCAGCGTGCCCGGCGAGCCCCCCGAGCGGCGGGAAGTGTTCGGCAGCTCCGCGCATGTCGCTGCCCGCCTGCAAGGGCTCGCCAGTGAGAATGGTGTCGTGGTCGGTGCGAGCACTTACGAGCTGACCCGCCGAACGTTCAGCTACGCGCCGCTTGGCAGACGATCGCTCAAGGGTGTGGAGGAGCCGGTCGACGCCTGGAGTGCGGAAGCTCTCGCGTCCAGCGAAAGCAGGTTCGACAGGGCGCAGAGGTTGCCTCTTGCTCCGATGATTAACCGAGCCAGCGAAAGCGCACTGCTCGACGAGATGTGGCGGCAGGCGGTAGCGGGCTCAGGACAGGTCGGCGTCATTTCCGGCGAACCTGGCATAGGCAAATCACGCCTGATCCGCCAATTCCGTAGCTCCCTTGATGCGGCTCGGCGCAGCGTTGTGTCGCTGCAATGCTCGCCGTTCCACGTAAACACGCCGCTTGCCCCGGAAATCGAGCGGCTCAGGCGCGTGACCCGCATCCAGGAGGTCGACGACGCGGAACTCGCATTGGCAAAATTGCGCTCGTTTTTGGCAAGAGAAGCCCCCAACGTCGTGGACGCACTCAGCTACTACGGGGCTATCCTGTCGATACCGGCCTGCCCGGAATACGAACCCGTGGATCTCGGATCTCCCTTTGCGCGAGACCGGGCTTTCGAGGTGTTCATCGATGTTCTCATCGCCGCCTCGCGCAAGCGGCCCATATTGGTTGTCGCGGAGGACGTCCAGTGGATCGACCCGACCACCATCGAACTGGTGGTACGCATCACAGCTCGCTGTTCCGGCGAGCGGATCATGATCCTGATCACACATCGCGATGATTACCAGGCCGACTGGTTGCCGGGCTCGACAGTTCGACGGATTGCTCTGCAAAAGCTTGCACCGCGCGAATGCGAGCAAATGGTGGCCGCCGTTGCCGGCAGCGATATCGTCCCACACCGGATCACCAGCCAGATCGTTGCAAGAACGGATGGCGTGCCACTTTTCATCGAGGAGTTTACGCGGGCCGTGATCGATGCCCGCGCGATCGAGCGCGCCACTGACGGTTTGACGGTGAGCAAGAAATTGCCCGAACCGTTGGTGCCGTCGAGCATTCAAGACTCACTAATGGAGCGCCTTGATCGCCTTGGTCCGGCCAAGCGTGTCGCCCAGATCGCCTCCGTCTTCGGGAGGCAATTCAGTTATGAAGGTATTTTCAACGTACTTCCAGGCAAAGACCAGACGCTGAAACACGCGTTGCGGGCACTGGAGAGCGCAGAGATTGTGTATCGCATCGAGGAATCCCAAGGCGCCATCTTCGCATTCAAGCACGCGATGATACAGGAAGTCGCCTACTCCTCGCTCCTCAAGGAGGAGCGACGCGAGCTCCATGCGCGCGTCGCATCATGGCTGCTTCAGGAGGCTGCGATCCGAGAGAGCAGTCAGCCCGCCGTGCTCGGCTATCACTATGCGAGCGCAGGCAACATTCCGGAAGCGATCGAGGCCTGGCTTCAGGCCGGCAAATCGGCGCTCCGCCGATCAGCCACCAAGGAGGCCGTGGCCCATCTGCGCGAAGGCCTCTCGCTGATTCCGAGGCTGCCCGCTTCACAACAGCGCTTCGAGGCTGAAATCGCGCTGCAGTCCAACCTGGCGATGGCCTACACCGCAAACGCAGGGTGGTCGGATCCGCACGTCTATGGATCCTACACGCGTGCACTCAAGCTTTGTGCGAGCCATGGCACCGTTCGCGAGAAGGCGACGGTGCTGTGGGGAAGTACCATAGCGAAGCTGGTCAACTGCGAGCTCACCAAGGGCCTCGAACATGCGGAGGATTTCGTCCAGAGGGCCGAGGAGTGGCACGACGACGAGGCTGCCCTCATGGCGTACACCGCGGCCCTGATCGCCAATTTCTTTCTCGGTCGTCTGGAGCAGGCGAGCGAACTCGCCGCTCTGATCAGCGCCCGCTACAATCCTCGTGATCACGGCAAGCTGGTCCAGATCTATCAGCACGATCCATTGATCGTGTCGCTCGTCTACTCGGGACACATCGAATGGCTGTTGGGTCGGCCCGGCCGGGCCAGAGAGTGCTGCGAGACGGCGCGGCAGCTCGCGAATGAGATCGGGCATCCCTTCATGTTGGCATTTGCTTCCATTCTTGGCGTGTCCGATCACTGGTATGAAGGCGATCTTGCGGCCAACCTTGCCAGCGTCGAACGCGGCCTTAAGGTCGCCGATGAGTATGGCTATCCAATGTACCGGGTCATTGGTCCTTTGTGGGCGACCTCTGCGTTGGCTGCACGAGGCTCTGCGCCGGAGGTGCTCGAGCAACTGTGCGGCCTGCTCGGAAAACTACCGGCCGAGAATCGGTGCATTCAGGTCCCGCTCTATCGAATTCTGCTCGCCACGGAATTCGGACGGATCGGGCAGATCGAAAGGGCGCGAAGCTTCGCGGCTTCGGCTGAGTCCCTGGTGAAGCAAACCGGTGAGCGCTGGGCTGCTGCCGAGATCTATCGGATCCACGGCTCGCTGATGTGTCAGGAACCATTGCGAGACGACCGGGCTGCCATGCGCTTGTTCAAACGCTCGCTTGCCTCTGCCAGGAAGCTCGGGGCGGTCGGTTGGGAATTGCGCACGGCGATCAGCATCGCGCGCCTGGTCAGCACCGGCGAGAGCCCATCCAAACGCGTTGAAGCACGCGACCTGCTGATATCGACCCGAGCGAAATTTGCATCCGCGGAAACGTCCCGCGATCTGCGTGAGGCCGATGACCTGGTGCGGCTGCTGAGCTAGCGCGTAGCCAAATTCGAATTGTCGCCGGTTTGACGAAGGCGAGGTCGTTTGCAGCGAGTTTATCGACGCGAATGCTCCCGAACCGGACATCACGGGGATGGTTCAAACATTACTTTCGACTTGACATCGGTCGGTCGACCGAATTACATTTCGGACGAAACCTTGGCATGGCCGACTCCGAATGCGCGCGCGAGGGATTTCAGATGAACAAGAATGATCCGGCGACCGGAAGCACCGGCCGTCAGTAGAGGCTCGGATGGCGCGTGCATTGGCAGTAAAGGCAGAGACCGGCACAATCGTCCTTGAGGCGGCCAAGAAAGTCTTGCGCGAGAACGGCTATTCGAAGCTATCAACGCGGGATGTGGCTGCGGCCGCAGGCGTGCCGCTCAGCCAGATTCACTATCACTTCGGCTCCAAGCAGGGGATGCTGCTGGCGCTCTTCGAATACCTCAACTCGCAACTGCTTGATCGCCAGGCCGCTCTGTTCGGCGAAGCCACACTCAAGCTCTCCGAGCAATGGGACCGGGCATGCGATTATCTCGACGACGACATTGCCTCCGGCTATGTGCGCGTTCTGCAGGAATTGATCGCTGCAAGCTGGGCCGATGCACCGGTGGCCAAGGTGATCCGCGCCGGAATCATGGGGTGGCTCGATCTCATCACTGGTCTTGCGCGGCGAGCCGAACGTGAGTTCGGTGGCCTCGGCCCCTTTTCGGCCGAGGAGGTCGCTGCCCTGGTTGCCAACGCGTTTATCGGCGCAGAGAGCCATTATCTTCTCGGTCTCGAGAAGAAAGGCATCCCCGTGCGCCGGGCGTTGCGGCGCTTCGGCGATCTTATTCGTATTGCAGAAGGCAGTTCATCGACGAGATAGGTGACGTCATGCGTGCCAAACTTCCGGACCAGGAAGGGTTTGTCGAGCGCGACGGCGTAACGCTATATTACGAGATCTACGGCGCTGGCCCCGAGACCATCGTCTTCCTGCCCCCCTGGAGTATCGTCCACTCGCGGGTCTACAAGGCGCAGCTGCCCTATTTCAGCGAACGCTTCCGCTGCATCGCGTTCGACGGTCGCGGCAATGGCAAATCCGGTCGGCCGGAGGATGTGGCGGCTTACTCCCTGGACAATTACGTGGCCGATGCGCTTGCGGTCATGGATGCGACCGATGCGGGCAAGGCTATCGTCGTTGGGCTTTCCTTTGCCGGCTTGCTGGCCTGCATATTGGCCGCGCACCACGCCGATCGCGTCAAGGCTGTGATATTGGCCGGTACTTCAGCAAGCATCGGGCCGAGCTATCCCTATGCAGGGCCGGACCACTTCCATGCGAAGCACAAGCGGTTCGAGGGCTGGGACAAATACAACCGTGCCTACTGGCTTTCGAACTATCCCGATTTTGCCGAATATTTCGTTCGCAATATCTTTTCCGAAAAGCACTCGACCAAGCAGATCGAGGATGGTGTCGACTGGGCGGGCGATACCACCGGCCCGGTGCTGGCCAAGACGGTGGAAGCGCGCACGATCCTGCCGGCGTTTGATGTCAGCGAAGCGATGTATCGCAAGATACGCTGTCCCGTACTGATGATTCACGGCGAGGAAGACCGCATTCAACCTTATGCCCGCGCGCAATTGGTCGCGGATGTCATCGGTGCCGAGCTGGTGACGATTCCCGGCGGCGGTCACAATCCGATGGGACGTTTTCCGGCCAAGTGCAACGCCCTTATTGCTGACTTCCTCGATCGCAAGCTCGGCGTCGGCGCTGCGAAAACCCGAGCCACTCGAACCGGCAAATCGAAGCGAGTGCTCTATCTCTCTTCGCCCATCGGCCTCGGGCACGGGCGCCGCGACATCGCCATCACGCGGGAATTGCGCAAACTGCATCCGGACCTGCAGGTCGACTGGCTTGCCCAGGACCCGGTGACGCGCCTGCTTGAAGCAAACGGCGAGCACGTCCATCCCTTGAGCGCGCGGCTTGCAAGCGAGTCGCGGCACATCGAGCTGGAATCGGGCGAACACGATCTGCATGCCTTCCAGGCTATCCGCCGAATGGATGAAGTGCTGATTGCGAACTTCATGATCTTCCAGGATGCCGTCGATCAGGACGGCTACGATCTCGTCATCGCCGATGAAGCCTGGGACATCGACCATTACTGGCACGAGCATCCGGAGCTAAAGAAGGCCGCGCTCGCCTGGTTCACCGACTTCGTCGGGTTCCTGCCGATGCCTTCCGGCGGAGAGCACGAGGCCTTCCTGAGCGCCGACTACAACGCCGAGATGATCGAGCATATCGAGCGCCATCCCGGTGTTCGCGATCGCGCGATTTTCGTCGGCGAGCCGCAGGACATCATCCCGCGCTCGTTCGGCAGAGATTTGCCGGCGATGCGCGATTGGGTGCCCCGGCATTTCGACTTCGCAGGCTACATCATCGGCGAGCATCCCCGGAACTTCGGCGATCGTGAAGAACTGCGACGGTTGCTGGGCTATAGGCCCGACGAGCGTGTCTGCATCGTCACGGTCGGCGGGTCCGGCGTCGGCACACATTTGATCCGGCGCATCCTGCAGAGTTACCCGATGGCTCGCATCAGTCGGCCCGAATTGCGCATGATCGTGGTGGCCGGTCCGCGTATTGACCTGGAATCGTTCAATGCACCGGCGGGCGTCGAACTCCGCGCCTTCGTGCCGAATCTCGACCGCCACCTCGCGGCATGTGATCTGGCTCTGGTTCAGGGCGGCCTGACGACATGCATGGAACTCACTGCCGCGGGAACGCCCTTCATCTATTTTCCGCTAAAGAACCATTTTGAGCAGAATTTTCACGTCGCCCATCGTCTCGACCGCTACGGCGCTGGACGACGCATGGAGTTTGCGACGTCGACGCCGGACATGATCGCCGACGCCATGGTTGCGGTGTTGCAGGCCTCGGTGCGCTTCAGGTCGGTTGAAACCGACGGCGCGGTCCGCGCCGCCGGCATGCTAGCCGATCTCATTTGAGGGCAACGTTTCGGAAGGCGAGCCGCGCGTCAGATCGGGGAGTACGGACATGATCGAGGAAGTCTCCGGATGTATCGATTACGATGAGTGTGGCACCGGCTCGACAATTGTACTTGTACCGGGCTCATGCAGCACCGGCGCCGCGTGGCGCCCGATTGTCGCGGAGCTGAGCAGCCGGTTTCGCTGCGTCACCACGAGCCTGCTGGGCTACGGCGGCACCCTCGAACGACGTACCGCTTCCGATCCCTGCATTTCCCACGAAGCCGAAGTGCTGGAGTCGGTCGTTCGAAAGGCTGGTGGCCCCGTCCATCTGGTTGGCCATTCCTTTGGCGGCCTGGTGGCTCTTGCTGTTGCGCTCCGCAGTCAAGTCCCGCTGTCGAGCCTTGTGATCCTGGAAGCACCGGCAATTGAGCTGTTGCGAACGCAAGGAGAGGATCGGTACTACGGGTTATTCCGGGACATGACCGAAGCATATTTCGCTGGTTTCGCGAGTGGAAACGCCGGAGCGATCGCAGCAATGATAGACTTCTATGGTGGCCCCGGCACCTTTGCCTCCTGGCCACCGCGGGTTTGCGCCTACGCCGAGCGGACGACACCCGTCAATATCGTCGATTGGGCAAGTGCGTACGGCTTTCCGCTATCGGCGGCACTGCTGGCGGCTATCCGGATGCCTGTCTTGGTCGCCCGAGGCAGTGCAAGTCATCCAGCGATGCAGCGCGCCAACGCGATGCTGAGCGAATGTATCGACCAGGCGGCCCTGGCGACGATTGACGGCGCCGCGCATTTCATGATCGCGACCCACGCCACGGATGTCGCTCATCTGATTGCACAACATGTGCTCGGTGCAGAGCTACGTCAGACCGCGTTCAGGCAGCGCGATATCTGCTTTTAGCGAGAAAGGAAACTCTCATGGGTCGCTTGATCGCATTTCTCTACGGATTAATCAGTTACGCCGTGTTCTTCGTCACCTTCCTTTACGCCATTGGCTTCGTATCAGACCTGCTGGTGCCGAAGACCATCGACGATGGCACGTCAGCCTCGACGTCGGCGGCGCTTGTCATCAATGTCTTGCTGATGTCGCTGTTTGCGATTCAGCACAGCGTCATGGCTCGCAGGCCGTTCAAGGAATGGTGGACGCAGTACGTGCCCAAACCAATCGAACGTAGTACCTATGTGCTGTTCGCAAGCCTGGCGTTGATCCTGCTGTTCTGGCAGTGGCGGCCGTTGCCGAATGTGGTTTGGCACATTGAGAACCCCCAGGTCTCAGCGGCGGTGACCGGGCTTTCGTTCATCGGTTGGCTGATCGTGCTGACCAGCACCTTCCTGATCAACCATTTCGAGCTGTTCGGTTTGCACCAGGTCGTCAATAATCTCACCGGCCAGCCAATGCCGGTGCCGCGTTTTCGCACTCCGCTCTATTACAAATTCGTGCGGCATCCGATTTATCTCGGCTTCATCATCGCGTTCTGGGTGACGCCGACCATGACGGTCGGACATCTGCTGTTTGCGGCTGTCACCACGGCGTA
Source organism: Bradyrhizobium sp. LTSPM299 (assembly GCF_000938235.1). Classification (NCBI taxonomy): domain Bacteria; kingdom Pseudomonadati; phylum Pseudomonadota; class Alphaproteobacteria; order Hyphomicrobiales; family Nitrobacteraceae; genus Bradyrhizobium; species Bradyrhizobium sp. LTSPM299. Next base: position 15,077 of record NZ_JYMU01000098.1, on the reverse strand, counting down.
CATCGTGGTGGGGGCTCTGCTGGAGGAACGTGATCTGGCTGACCTCTTCGGGGACGAATATCGACGCTACAAGGATCGGGTGTCGATGCTGGTGCCTTGGCGCAGATCGGCATGAGAACGTGACAGCGTTACGCTCCGTGCCGCTGCGGCGCCAGCATCAATGGCCCTCGGCCTGTTTGGCTTACTTACGTCGTCAGCGATCCCAAATAGCGGATCGCCCGGAGGCTCGGCAGGAACGCATAGGCGCCGCCCTGCGTCGAGACAAATCGCGGCAATCCGCGCAGCCGGATCGTGCTGCCGGATTTGAGCGGCAAGTCGAACCAGCTGCTGTCGGTGCCGTTGGCACCCGTGATGGCATCGTTGGATCCGGTGAGGCGCGGATCCTGCAGGCCAAGGTTCAGCCAATCGCAGGACATCGCCTCGAACTGGGCGCCAAGGTTTGCCCCTATGAAGTTGCCCAGCAGGCCGCGCTCCGGTTCGGGTTGGCGCGGCTGCGTCCGATCATAGGCTGGTCCATAGGGCACGCCTCGCCGGACAAGGCGCCGGCTGTTGTTCGCCACCCGTTGCACGATCTTTCCGCCGCGCGGGTTGCTCCGGCGGATATGGGCTCCATAGGGGCAACGGGACTCGCCGACGTAGTCGAAATTCGCCGCCTTAGCCAGATTGGGATCAGGCACGTCCGCCGAGAGGGCCATCGGTGTGCCATTGCGCCATCGGCCGCACAAATTGGCGGCGACGATCTCGCGCAAGGCACTACGAGGCGTCACGCCTTCGATCGAGAAGACTTCGCCGATTTTCGCTTCGGCGCCGGGCGGCAGCAATTCGCTGACGGCTTGCGGCTGCTTGAGCAATTCGTCGGCGGCCTGATCGAGATACGCCTCGAAGCCGGCGACGTCCTGCTTCAACACGCGAAAGGCGTTGAAGGTGCCGTTGTGTCCCAGCTCTTCGGGCTCTGGAACCCGCCACTTCAAATCTTCCAGGTTGGTCCGATGCCCCAGCAATACGGTGCCGAGCGGAGCCTTGGGTTGTCCGTCGTCATAGCGATCCGCGTCATGAACGCCCTCGAACCTTGGTTGCATGATGTTGTCGCGGTAGCCGAAGTGCACGCGATCATCGGGGAAGCTGCAGCCCTCGCGGGTGCCGACCAGTTTGACGGCGCTGGTGTCGGCGAGGGCGCGCTTCTGGACGTCGTCCAGCTGTTCGGCCTGCTCGGCGTAGATCGTCGCGATGAGATGGATCCGCTTCGGCTGGTCGAAGGGAGCCGGCCAGTTTGCGGGCGCGCTCGGCCCGACATCCCCCAGCTTCAAGGCGCGGGCGGTCATGCCTTCGACGAATTCGTTGGGGAACATCTCGAGCGAAGCGCTCGGCGTGCCGAGGACGCGCAATCCCTCGTAGGTCAGGCCAATGTTGAAACAGGTGTCCGGCTTGCTTGCCCCCCAGTCTCCGTTCGTGATCTGCGGAACACCGTCGCTGCGGCCGGACGTCGAGGCTGCGAGCCAGCGCCGGGCCGCTCCGGGATCGGCGACTTCCAGGATGAGGTAGCGCACGTGCGGCTTGTTGGTGTAGCCACGCAAGATATTGCCCTGCAGATCAGCCAAGTTGATCATGGCGCTCACCAGCCTAACTTCAATCGTTCGCGGACCTGAGCCGCCGAAAATCCGGGATAGGCTCTGTAGCCGTTGCCGAGCGAAACGTTCGGATTGGCGCGGAGCTGGAGGACCAGTTTGCGCGGAAGCAGCGTCAGGTCGTCATGATTGCCAGACATAGCCGTGTCGCCGTTCAAGGCTTCCTGGTCTCTCAAAAAATCAGTGGCGGTGTCCGGCACCTGGTACATGTCGCGCTCGTGCACCCATTGGATGAAGGCGTCGACATTCTTCTCGCAAGGGATCACGTCATGTCCGTCTTCGACGAGTGACACGACGGCATTGAACACGCTGCCGATCGTGGCGATGAAGTCACGAATGTAATTGGTGAAATCCCCGTCATAAACGGAGAACATGCAGATGTTGTCGCCGACGATGACGAAGCGCGCGAAATGTACGGTGCCGACATTGTTCAATCCGGCATAGATCGCGTCCTTGTTTTGCGCGATTGCCAGCGCGGCTTCGGCCCGTCCGATCGGCGACTTGACCTTGAGCGGCATGATCAGATTCATCATGCACTGGACATTGTCACCGTGCTCGAACGACGGATGGGGACCGCCGGGCAGAGGCTTCACCGGCGTCTTGTGCGCCCATATGGGCACCAGAATCCACGACGCTGCGCGCTTGAAGAAAATGGTCGTGGGCAGCCAGTCCACAAAGCGATCGAGCAAACCTCCGTCACTTGGCATTGTCCGGCCTCCACTTGAAGGGACACCCGCCGCGCATTTCACGCGAGGCTTCGTAGGCGCCCAAGCGGGCCTTGAGGATCGGATCCTCGGAGGGGTCGATGCCGGGCGCGAGACGGTTGGGATTGAAGCTGATGCGTTCGCCGTCCTTTTCCTGATCGTCGGCCACCTTGGTCAGCGTCAGGGTCCCCATCGCGATCCGGGTTCGTGTTCCCGGCCAAGGTTTTGTGCAATCGTCGAACGCATCGCCCGCTTCGCCGATCATCATCATGAGCATGAACCGGGCCGGCCACCGCCGCAGGCGGTCTTTAAGCTCCGCGCGCAGATAGTCATCGCGCAGCTCGTCCGTGGGGGCGGTGTTGCAAACGCCAGCGACCGGCTGCCAGGAAAAGCGAACGGGCCGACGAACTCCATCGGGTGCCGTCACCCAGAAGGTGTGGACGGCGTGATAGGGGGCGCGGGCATAACTCACCGGCGCTCCGATCAGGCCGACCTGAAATACGCCAAGCTGGGCGAACCGGTGCATGTCGGCATATTGGAGCGCTCCCGCATCGACACTCCTGGTTTCGCTCGGGTACGGGTTGCGCCGCGGCACCTTAAGCTGAAGAAGGTCGCCAAGCTTGCGCCACCAGCTCTCTCTTTGATACGGCGCGAGCTTCGCGATCTCGGAGAATTCGAAAAAGTCATCGACATTGCGGACGAAGAATTCGCCGAGCGTCGTGGCGATCAGGTCGCTCCCCAACCCGTCCGACAGGTGAAAACGGACAGCCATTCCCCGGACATCGGACCATCCATCGTGCCGGTCCGGCCCCCCCAATCCGTTGGAGAATCTGACCGAAGCGTCGACAGGCTTTCCGTTGAAGTGCTCTGCGATGCAATATGTGCGCGCCACATCCGACGCCACGAATTCGCCCTTCACGCCGATGCCGAGCGTGTGAACCGGCCGCCTCGCGCCTACGGGCTTCGGCAAATTGTCAATGATGACCCGGACGAGCCGCTTTGCTGTTGATGGATCGACCATGCGCGCTCCATTGGACAGACCACTAAGGGTGTGCCGTTGGTGCGCTCGGTGCTTTAGCGTTGTCGATCGAATTAAGCGTGCGCCCCTGGCCTCAATGGTACATTCGATCGCCGGCCGGATGTGTGATGTGGTTCACAAGGTTTGCCGAATCGAGCGCCGCGCAATCCCTAACCGACCCCGAGCATCGCCCTCAATTTCTTAACCGCACTATCCGGCGTCGTCAGCACCGGCTTTCCCGTGACCTCGGCGACGCGTTCGGCCGCGGGCGCCATGCTGTACTGCGCGAGTGCGATCAGATCGCAGTCGCGCAGGTCCTTGGAGGCCTCCACCACGATGCGGTCGTGCTCGACGCGGTCGCCGCGGTCGAGCGCGGCCAGCGCGCCCTCGGCGAGTTTTGGTACCAGCTGGACCGACGACGGGAACTCCGGCGGCATCGAGATCAGCGTCGGCGGGAAGGTCGAGAGCAGGCCGATCTTCTTCCCCTTGGCGACCGCCTGTTCGATCATCGCCTCGTTCGGCTTCAGCACCGGCATCGGCGCGTGCTCGCGCGCCACCGCTTCGATGCAGGGACCGAACGCGGAGCAGGTGAACAGGATGCCGTCGGCGCCGGTCGAGGCCGCATAGCGGGCCATGGTGAGAAAACGCTCGGTCATGCGCGCGGTGAGCTTGCCCTCGCTGGCGAGGTCGGCCGAGAGCGAGTCGTCGAGCAGGTTCATCAGCCGCGCCTGCGGCCACAATCTTGCGAACGCCGCTTCGATCGGAACGATCGAGTGTTTCAGGGCGTGGATCAGGGTGATGCGCATGGTTGGTGCTTCTTCTCCCTCTCCCCGTTCTTCACGGGGAGAGGGTTGGGGTGAGGGGCTCTGTCGTCGTAACAGGTGAGAGGAGGCTATGCGGAGGCTCCCCCTCACCCGGATTGCATCTGGCAATGCAATCCGACCTCTCCCCGCAAGCGGGGCGAGGCAAAGAACACTACTTGAACGGAATGGCGTACATCAGGCCGCCCTTGCTCCAGGTGCCGTTGAGGCCGCGCTCGAGCTTCAGCGGGCTTGCCTTGCCGACATTGCGCTCGAAGATTTCGCCGTAATTGCCGCCGGCCTTGATCGCCCCAACCAGCCATTTGTTGTCGAGGCCGAGCCGCGAGCCGAGATCGCCTGATACGCCGAGCAGGCGCTGGATCGCAGGCACCTGCGACTTCGTCATCTCGTCGGCATTGGCTTGGGTGACGCCGAGTTCTTCGGCCTCGACCAGGCCGTAATGCAGCGAGGTGATGATGTCGCTCCAGACCTCGTCGCCGTTGCGGGTGAACGGGCCGAGCGGCTCCTTGCTGATGGTCTGCGGCAGCACGACATAGTCGTCGGCCTTCGGCGCCGCGGTGGCGACCGCGCCGGCGAGCGCTGAGGCGTCCTGGGTCATCGCATCGCAACGGCCGCCGAAGAAGGTCTGGTACATGGTGTCGACGCGGTCGAACACCAGCGGCTTCCAGTCGATGCCGTTGGCGCGGCCGTAATCGCCGAGCGTCACCTCATGCGTGGTGCCCTGCGCGACGCAGACGGTGGCGCCGTTGAGGCCCTTGAGGTCCTTCACGCCGGTGTCCTTCTTCACCACAAAACCCTGGCCGTCGTAGAAATTGACCGGGCCCTGGCGCAGGCCGAGCGTGGTGCCGCGCAGATAGGTTTGCGTCGAGTTGCGATAGAGCACGTCGATCTCGCCGGACTGCACCGCTGTGAAGCGGTTCTGCGCGGTGAGTGCGACGTAGCGCACCTTGCTGGCGTCGCCGAGCACGCCGGCGGCAAGCGCGCGGCAATAGTCGACGTCGAGCCCCTTGTAATTGCCTTGCGAGTCCGGTGCCGAAAAACCAGCAAAACCGGCGCTGACGCCGCACGCCAAGGTGCCGCGCTGCTTGACCGTGTCGAGCGTCGCCGCGGTGGCGCTTGATACGCCGGCGACGAGCAAAGTTGCCGTGATAATGCCCCTGTACATTGTACTCTTCTCCTAGTGACCAATATCTTTCAACGCGCTGTCGACGGCAACGCCGAGCCGTTCGACGATCATGTCGATATCGCCTGTTGTTGCGATATAGGGCGGGGCGAGCAGCACATGGTCGCCGCTCTGGCCGTCGGCGGTGCCGCCGGACGGGTAGCAGGCGAGCCCGCCCGCAAAGGCCGCGGACTTGATCCGCGCATGCAATTTCAGTTTGGGATCGAACGGCTGCCGCGTGGCTCGGTCGGCGACCAGCTCGATGCCCCAGAACAGACCACGGCCCCTGATGTCGCCGACATGGCGGTGATTGCCGAAGCGCTCGACGAGCCGCTGCTCGAGCTGCCTGCCACGCTCTTTCACCTGGTCGAGCAGCTTCTCGTCGCTGATGATCTTTTGCACTTCGAGCGCGGCGGCGCAGGCCAGCGGATGCGCCAGATAGGTATGGCCGTGCTGGAACGCGCCGGAGCCGTTGCGCACGGTGTCGACGATGCTGCCGCTGGCGAGCATCGCGCCGATCGGCTGGTAGCCGCCGCCGAGACCCTTGGCGATCGCCTGGATGTCGGGCGAAATGCCTTCCTGCTCCCAGGCATGCAACGTGCCGGTGCGGCCCATGCCGCACATGACCTCGTCGAGGATCAAGAGCGCGCCGTGGCGATTGCAGATCTCACGCACCGCCTTGAAGTAACCTTCCGGCGCCGTCACGGCGCCGGCGGTGGCGCCGACCACGGGCTCGGCGATGAAGGCTGCGACGGTGTCGGGGCCGAGCCGCTGGAATTCGGCTTCAAGGTCCGCCGCCAGCCGCGCCACAAATCCGGCCTCGGATTCATCGTCATGCTTCTCGTGATAGGCGAACGCCGGGGTGACATGGCTGAACGCCGGCGACAGCAGCGGCGCATAGGGCTCGCGGCGCCAGGCATTGCCGCCGGCCGACAACGCGCCCAGCGTATTGCCGTGATAGCTCTGGCGCCGTGCGATGAAGCGCGCGCGCTTGGACTCGCCGCGCTCGATGAAATATTGCCGCGCCAGCTTGATCGAGGCCTCGATCGCCTCCGAGCCGCCGCTGACGAAATACGCATACGCCAGTCCGCCGGGCTCATGGCCGACCAGCCGCTCGGCGAGTTCTTCCGCCGGTGCCGACGAGAAGAAACCGGTGTGGGCATAGGCCAGTGTCGAGGCCTGCTTTGCGATCGCGGCGAGCACCCGCGGATGCTGATGGCCGAGGCAGGACACCGCGGCGCCGCCGGAGGAATCCAAGATGCGGCGGCCGTCCTCGGCGATCAGCCAGACACCGTCGCCGCCAATTGCCTTTGGCGGGGTCTCGCGCAGGCTTCGATGCATCACGCGGCTCTTGGGGGCGGCCATGACCTTCATCCTTTCTCGACAAAATATTGCGACATCTCGGCCAACCGGCCCTCGGTCTGTTCCAGCTTGCGTTTTGCGCCCGCGCCGCCCAGCGTGAAGGCGACGGCAGCCAGCGACTGCGCGATCGCGATCGCGCCGGTCAGGCTCGGGAAGAAGCCGGGCGAGGCGGCAGCCTCGAACAGCAGCAAATGATCTGCACCCTCGGCCATCGGCGCGCTGATCGTATCTGATATCGCGATCAGCTTGGCGCGGGCCTGATGAGCCGCGCGCGCCGTGTCGACGCTGACGGTGGTGTAGGGCGCGAAGCCGAGCACGACCACGGCGTCATCGGCGCGGAAGGCGCCGTGGTCGAGATCGAACGGGCCGGAGCCACCGACCAGTTGCACCGCATCGGGGCGGAACAGGCGGAGCTGGTAGGTCAACAGTTCCGCGACGCTGCGGCAGCTGCGAAAGCCTGATATCCAGATTCGGTTTGCGCTGTGCAATGCACGCGCGGCCTCGGCAATCGCGCTCGACGAGATGCGCGCAAGGCCGGCAGCTTCGGCCTCCAGTTTTTCGTTGACCAGCGTGACATCGGCATTCGGCCCGGCGCGGCGGCTTTTGGCGCGGCCGGAGAACGGCGACACCTGCGCGGGCCGGCGCGCCTCGGTGAGCGCGGCGCGCAGTTCATCCCAGCCGGAATAACCCAGCGCCTTGGCAAGACGGGTGAAGGACGCGGGATCGGCGCCGGCGACGGAGGCGAGGTCGCGCATCGAGCGCGTGGTGGCGTCGTAATCATTGGCTGCGACAAAACGACCAACCTCCTGCAACCGCATAGGCAGCGACGGCAGCGCGCTGCACAATTCGTTGAGGGGCGATGGTTTCGGCTGAACCTGGGCCATGAAACATATGTTGCATAAATCGCAATTTGATGCAACATATGAAGTGCGCAGTCCAATTTTTGACGCGTTTTCTTCACGCGAACCGGTATCCACTTCGCTCGAAAACGCTCTTGCGATCGTTTCCCGGGGATCCTTGTGCTGTGACGACATCGACGCCGAAACCTCCTCCCACGCGGCCCTGGCGCTTGTCGCTTGATGATCCGCGCATCGTCGGCCTGTTCTGGCAGATCGTGGTGGTCGGCATCGCGGTCGCAATCGTCGCCTGGCTGTGGTCGAACGCCGTCCATAATCTCTCGGTGCGCCGCATCTCGACCGGCTTCGCCTTCCTCGGCCGTGAAGCCGGGATGCCGATCGCCGACAGCTGGATCGACTACAGCCCCAAGAACACCTATCTGCGCGCCCTCCTCGTCGGCCTCGTCAATACGCTGCGCGTCGCCGTGATCGGCATCGTGCTCGCGACCGTGATCGGCACGCTGGTCGGGATCGCGCGGCTATCGTCGAACTGGCTGCTGTCGCGGCTCGCGGCCGTCTATGTCGAGGTGCTGCGCGACCTGCCGATCCTGCTGCAGCTGCTGTTCTGGTACGTGCTGATGCAGGGGTTGCCGGCGGCGCGGCAGGCCTGGCAACCGGTCGAGGGCGTGTTCCTGTCGAATCGCGGTCTCATCATTCCGTCGGTCCCGTTGCAAGAGGCCAATTGGTGGACGATCCTCGCACTCGTTGCAGGATTGATTGTCCTTTATCTGGTCAGGCGTCGCCTGATCGGCCAGCAGATGCTGGACGGCAAGGCGCGGCCGGCCTGGCCCTATGCGCTCGGCGTTGTGGTCGTGCTGCCCGTGCTGGTGTCGTATCTCGCGGGCGCGAGCTGGGGCATCGAATTTCCCGAGCTGCGCGGCTTCAATTTCGTCGGTGGCTCGACCCTGGCGCCGGAATATTTCGCGCTGCTGATCGCGCTCGTCACCTACACTTCGGCGTTCATCGCCGAGATCGTGCGCAGCGGCATCCAGGCGGTGCCGCGCGGGCAATCGGATGCTGCCAAGGCGCTGGGGCTGAAACGCGGCTTCGTGCTGCAACACATCGTGTTGCCGCAGGCGCTGCGCGTCATCATCCCGCCGATGACGAGCCAGTATTTGAACCTGACCAAGAACTCTTCGCTCGCGGTCGCGGTCGGTTACCAGGACATCGTCTCGATCGCCAACACCACGCTGAACCAGACCGGACAGGCGATCGAGTCGATCGCGCTGATCATGATGGTGTTCCTCACCATCAGCCTCGGGATCAGTTTCTTCATGAACTGGTACAATGCGCGGATCGCGCTGGTGGAGCGCTGAGATGAGCTCCATCGCGCACGTCCCGCAGGATCCGCTGCCGATCAGCCGGTCGCGCGCGCCGCGGACGCTGGGCGGCCAGATCATCGCGTTGGTGCGCGCCAATCTGTTCCCCTCGATCCCTTCGAGCATCGCGACGCTGCTGATGCTGGCCGTGCTCGGCAAGGCCTGCGTCAGCCTCTGGCAATGGGGTGTCGCCAATGCGGTCTGGACCGTCTCCGGCAGCGATACCAGCGCGTGCCGCGCGGTGCACGGTCTCGGCGCCTGCTGGGCGGTGATCCCTGAAAAGTACCGCTTCATCCTGTTCGGCACCTATCCGTTCGACGAGCAGTGGCGGCCGGCGCTCGCGGTTGCCATCTTCATCGCGTTGTTCGCCGTCTCGAGCCGCCGCAGCTTCTGGCGCAAGGAGCTGATCCTGTTCTGGGCCGCGGCGCTGGTTGCAATCGGACTCCTGATGTGGGGCGGTATTCTCGGAATGTCCTTCGTCACGCAGGACCGCTGGGGCGGCTTGCCGGTGACGCTGATCCTGGCAACCTTCGGGCTCGCCTTCGGCTTTCCGCTCGGAATCCTGGTCGCACTCGGCCGCCGCTCAAAACTGCCGGCGATCCGCTCGCTCTGCGTGCTCTATGTCGAGCTGATCCGCGGCGTGCCGTTGATCAGCCTGCTGTTCATGGCAAGCGTGATGTTTCCGTTGTTCATGCCCGACGGCGTCAACATCGACAAACTGCTGCGGGCGCAGATCGCCTTCATTCTCTACGCCGGTGCCTATCTTGCAGAAGTGGTGCGCGGCGGCCTGCAGGCGGTGCCGCAAGGGCAATATGAGGCTGCGGATGCGATCGGGCTGTCCTACTGGCAGAAGAACGCGCTGATCGTGCTGCCGCAGGCGATCCGCCATGTCATCCCGCCGCTGGTCAACACCTTCATCGCCTTCTTCAAGGACACCAGCCTGGTCCTGATCATCGGTATCTTCGACCTGCTGACGACCGCGAAGACCGCGATTGTCGATCCGGCCTGGCAGTCCTTCAGCGTCGAGGTCTACGTCTTCGTCGGCGTGATCTACTTCGTGTTCTGCTTTGCAATGTCGCGCTACAGCCGCAGCCTCGAGGCGCAGCAGGAGGCGAATTAGAACTGCGAAATCGTGAGGGCGAGCCATGCCTCCGTCGTCAGCGTGAGGAGGGCATCGCTGGAACGGCTCCCTCCCCCCTTGCGGGGGAGGGTTGGGGAGAGGGGTACCACACGGGTGGTCTTTAGATCTGTGCGTGTCCGACACTCGAATTTGCGCGACCGATGCTCGCATCAATCATCTCTCCCGCGGCCACCCCTCTCCCCACCCTCTCCCGCAAGGGGAGAGGGAGCCTGACTGATGTGCTCACCTTACTCGACGTCCCGGTTTGCGCGACCCATGACGAGCGAGGAGGGCCTTGCCAAGCGGCGGCTGATCTATTTATGATGATAAAATGGATAAACCGGAGTTTAGGGACATCGACCCCTCCCGCCGCGCGTCGATCAAGCGCAAGCGGTCGGACGCCGTCGCCGATCTGATCCGCAGCCATATCTTCCAGGCGGGACTGAAGCCCGACGATCGGCTGCCGCAGGAGCCCGAGCTGATCGAGATGTTCGGCTGCAGCCGCTCGACCATCCGCGAGGCGCTCAAATCGCTGGAGGTGCAGGGTCTGGTGCAGAACACCACCGGCCCGGGAGGCGGCGCACGCGTGGCGCCGGTGTCGATCAACCGGATCGTCGGCCTGCTCAGCAACTACTTCTATTTCCAGTCCGTCAGCGCCGCGCAGATCTACCAGATCCGCCGGCTGATCGAGCCGGAGCTCGCCTTCAGCGTGGTCGGCCATCTCACGCCAGCGCATTTCGCCGCGCTCGACAAGGCGATTGCCGTGCAGGAGCACCACCCCGGCGGCGATGCCGACTGGGAGCATCATCGCCATGCCGAGATCGATTTCCATGACATCCTGATCGAGGCCTGCCCGAATCCGCTGCTCGGGCTGGTGTGCCGGTTCGTCAATGAGGCCATCCGTCATCTGATCGGCAGGTCCGGCGTGCAGGAATTCGCGGCGAGCTTTACTTGTGAGAACATCGACTTCCACAAGCGCCTGATGAGCGCGTTCCGCTCGGGCAATGCCGCGCGCGCCCGGCGCGTGATGCTCGACCATGTGCTCAGCGCCGAAGCGGTCGTCGTTCCCGCGACCGACCGGGGCATTGATCGGCCGGTCTTCAGCGAGCCGTTGCGGCTCGATTGAGAGGCAACGCGTATTGGAGGAAGCAGCAATGAGTACACGGCGCGAGAACGAATTGTGGAGTTGGTCGGCCGTCGATCTGGCGCGCGCAGTTGCAATGCGGGCGATTTCGAGTCGCGAAGCCGTGCAGTCCAGCCTCGATCGCATCGCGCAAGTGAATCCGGCATTGAACGCCGTCGTCGAGGTACTGGCGGATGAAGCGCTGGCAACGGCTGACATGGCGGATGCCGCAGTGAAGTCGGGCGCAGATCTCGGGCCGCTGCACGGCGTGCCGGTAACGATTAAGGTCAATGTCGACCAGCGCGGCCACGCCACCACCAACGGCGTCTTCGCATTCCGCGACATCATCGCGACCGAGGACAGCCCGGTGGTCGCGAATGTCCGCAAGGCGGGCGCCGTCATCGTCGGCCGCACCAATACGCCGGCTTTCTCGCACCGCTGGTTCACCAACAACGATTTGCACGGCGCAACCTACAATCCGTGGAGCCGGAGGCTGACGCCGGGTGGCTCGAGCGGTGGCGCGGCGTCCGCAGTCGCCGCCGGCATCGGCGCGATCGCGCATGGCAACGATTTCGGCGGCTCGATCCGCTACCCCGCCTACGCCTGCGGTGTCGCCGGCTTGCGTCCGACCCCGGGGCGGATTCCCTCGTTCAATCCATCGGCAACATCAGATCGTCCTATCACCGCGCAGATGATGTCGGTGCAGGGGCCGCTCGCCCGCTCGGTTGCCGACCTGCGCATCGGCCTTGCCGCGATGGCGCAGCCGGACGCGCGCGACGGCACATGGCTGCCGGTGCCCTTGCAGGGTCCGCCGCTCAAGCGGCCGATCGGTGTTGCGATTGCGCCAGCGCCGTTCGGCGACGAGGCACCCGAGGTGAGCGCCGCGGTCAGAGCCGCCGGACGCTGGCTCGCGGAAGCCGGCTTTGCCGTGGAGGAAACGCCGCCGCCACGGCTCACGGATGCCGCCGATCTCTGGCATCGCCTCGTCATCAACGAGGAACGGCGCACGCTCGCCCCCGCGATCCGCAAGTTTGGCGACGACAAGAGCCGCTACAATCTGGATTGCCACGTCGCCTATGCGCCTGAACTCGACGGCGATCAGGTGCTCGCCTGCTTTGAGCAGCGGCTCGCCATCGTGCGGGCCTGGCAGCTCTTCCAGGAGAAATACCCCGTCCTGATCCTGCCGGTGTCGGCGCAACTGCCGTTCCGCTTCGACCAGGATCAGGAAGATGCGACGGTGGTGCGTGCGCTGCTCGACGCGCAGCGGCCGCTGCTCGCCATCCCCACGCTCGGTTTTCCATCGGTTGTCGTGCCGACAGGAATTGCCGGCGACGCGACGGTCGGCGTGCAGGTGATAGCCGGCCGCTTCCGCGAGGACGTCTGTCTTGCGGCCGCCGAAGTGATCGAGGCACGCGCGCCGGCGTTGACGCCGATTGATCCGCGCGACTGAACCAATCTCACGAACCAACAGCGTCACGAGAGGAACACACATGACGAAAGCACCCATCTGGCAATGGTCCGCCGTGGACACGGCCAAAGCGATCCGGACAGGCGACGTAACGTCGGAGCAGGTTGTCCGCGCGCATCTTGACCGCAAGCGCGAGGCCAACCCCGCGCTGAACGCTGTTGTCGTCGACCTCGGCGACGCTGCACTGAAGGCGGCGAAGGCCGCGGACGAGGCGCTGGCCAGGACCAAGCGCGAGGGCAGCGACGTCGGCGCGCTGCACGGCGTGCCTGTTACGATCAAGATCAATATCGACGTCGAGGGCCAGGCCAACTCGAATGGGGTGGTGGCGTTCAAGGACAATATCGCGCCGGGCGACGCGCCTGTGACGGCCAATCTCAAAAAGGCCGGAGCCATCATCATCGGCCTGACCAACACGCCGGAATTCTCGCTGCGCGGCTTCACCGACAACCCGCTGCACGGCTTGACGCGCAATCCCTGGAATGCGGACGTGACGTGCGGCGGCTCCTCGGGCGGCGCCGGCGCGTCGATCGCCGCCGGCATCGGCACCATCGCGCATGGCAATGACATCGGCGGCTCGTTGCGCTGGCCGGCCCACTGCAACGGCATCGCCACCATCAAGCCGACCCAGGGCCGCATCCCGGCGTTCAATCCAAGCGCGACCGCGGAGCGGCCGCTGATGGCGCAGTTCATGTCGTCGCAAGGGCCGTTGACGCGCCATGTCGCAGACGTCCGCCTCGGCCTCGAGGTGATGGCGCAGCGCGACCCGCGCGATCCCTGGTTTGTGCCGGTGCCGCTGCAGGGACCGAAGCCCGCAGCGCCGATCAAGGTCGCGCTCGCAAAGATCCCCGGCGACATGGAGACCGATCGCGGGGTGATCGCACTCCAGCGCAAGGCGGCCGACCATCTGGCGGATGCCGGCTATGCGGTCAGTGAGGTCGAGGTCCCCGATCTCAACAAGGTCTGGCAACTCTGGTGCGACCTGATCATGACCGAAACCCGGATCCTGCAACAGGACCAGATGCTGGCGACGAGCAGCGCCGACTTCCAGAAGACCTTCCACGGCTTCATGGCGCTGGCAAACCCGCTTGACCAAGCCGGCTACATGAAGGCGATCGCCGAACGGTCGCGCCACATCAGGAACTGGATGGTCTTCCTCGAGCAGTACCCGCTGGTGCTGATGCCAACCACGGTCCGGCGGACGCCCGAGGTCAATGCGGATCTCGGCGGCGATCAACGCGTCAAGGACTTGTTCTGGAATGACCTCCGCTTCATTTCGTCGATCAACGTGCTGGGGCTGCCCGCGGCCGTGGTGCCTGTCGGATTGCATGACGGGTTGCCGGTCGGCGTCCAGATCGTCGGCTCGCGTTATCGCGAGGACATGTGCCTCGATGCCGCCGAGGCGATCGAGGGCAAGGTGGGCGTTTTGACAAGGCAATTGTGGGCGCGGGGTTGAGCTCTCCCTCTCTCTCGTCATTCCGGGGCTCGCGAAGCGAGAACTACGATGCGCAATTGCGCATCTGAGAATCCATCGGGCCGCAGATTACGTGGTGAAATGGTTTCCGGGCTCGACGCTGCGCGTCGCCCCGGAATGACAGGGAGGTGCGACAAACTGACCCGTCGGGCAACTCAGCAAAAACCTGTCAAGCTCCGACCGTAAAAATATTTCGGTTTATCGAAATAGAAAACCAGTGTATAGATGTCCTCGTCCCACCCGATTGAGGGGCGAGCGCACGTCACGAACGCGCGGTGGGATGCGGTGGACGCGGATTGCGCAACTGACGAGTGCGCATCAAGGGGACTGTGAAGTCGTGCAGGCCTGACGCCCTAGTGGTTGGTGTCTCCTTGGCAAGAGGCTTAGGTCTCTTGCTGAAGACGGTGACAACAAAGCCCAGTCTCGCCGGGGTGAGCACGTATAAGCCGTAAACCATCGCGCAGGGAAAGCCGGAGTGCCTCCGCTGGACCTGTATGCTCGTGTGCGATTCTCTTTCTACCATTACACACGAGACCGCGGGTGCAGCGTGCACCCGGCTTTCCCTGCGCCCTCTGTTTCGAGAGAGGGCGAAACGAAATGAAAAGCTCGGACAAATCACGTCGCGAGAACGCGGGCGTGTGATTCACAGAACATGCAACATATTCCGTGTCGTCCCGGCGAAGCAGGCTGTGTGAAAACCTGATCGGCTATTGTTGTCGGGATCGGGCTTTGATTCGAGGTTATGATGGCGCATGTGACGGGCCAGTCGCGGTATCAAACGACGCTTTTTCCTGAGGTTCTGGACGAGGTGGTGGGGCGCGACGATCCGGTTCGGGTGATCGATGCGTTTGTAGATACGCTGGCTCTTGCGGAGTTGGGATTTTCGAAGGCTGCGGCCGAGGAACTGGGTCGGCCGCCCTATGCGCCGGGCGACCTGCTGAAGCTTTACATTTACGGCTATTTGCACCGGGTGCGGGCGAGCCGTCGG
>NZ_JYMU01000097.1:0-24088 GCF_000938235.1 Bradyrhizobium sp. LTSPM299 | reverse complement strand
CCGGCCCGGCGCAGGGCTTCCAGCCGGCGGACATGGGAGCGGACAAAGGCCTCCGGATCGCCCCCGATACGGTCGATGGTCACGCGTGCCCGCTCCAAATGTTCGGACGGGCGATAGATACCCCCTTGGCCTGCGACCTCCACGATATTGCGGTCGGTGGCACGTGGCCCAGGAGGGGCGGAGCCGGCCGCGACGATCATGCCCCGACCGACGTCTTCTGCGCGACCGGCATCCATCTCGATGTGATGCACGCGGCCGTCCACCCCATCGATCACCAGGTGGACCCGCTCGCCCATCTCGTCCCCGCCAAGCCCCTTGTCGAGTACCCGGCCGACGATGCGCTCGGTCGTGGTCTCGCGGTGCACGACGTAGTGCGCCGGATGCCGATCTCGGACCAGGCCTTCGCGTTGCAGCGCCCGGTGCATGGTCTTGATGATGTCGCCGCGCTCGCCGAGCTCCCGCAGGGTCGGCTCGGCCTTTGGCGAGACAATCCATTGGCCGGTCTCGAGCTCGGTCGCCAGTCCCATGCGTTGCAGCTTGCGGGCTCGCGAGATCAGCAGCACGCGGTTCTGGCGGACCGTATCGCGCATATCCCGATCGGGGCGCAAATCAGAAAACTCCCTGCCCTGCTGCTCGACAATCAACATCCGGTCGAGCCGGGTGAAGCGATCGGCATCCACCTCCCGCTCAAGCTGCTTTGCCACCTCCAACTCAGTCTGCCGGCCCAGTTCCCGGGTCACGATCTCGCTGGCCCGTTCGCGGACACCGTGGGCGATATAGTCGCCGGCAATGTTGAGGGTCTTGCCGTCGTCGGTGACGCCGCGAACGATGATGTGGGTGTGGGGGTGGCCGGTGTTGTGATGATCGACCGCGATCCAGTCGAGCCTCGTCCCGAGGTCGGCTTCCATCTGCTTCATCAGATCACGGGTGGTCTGGCGCGGGTCGGCCAGGTCCCCGCCGTCCTCGGCTGAGACGATGAAGCGGAACTGGTGCCGGTCCTCGCGACCCCGGTCGAGGAAGGCGCGACCATCCTCCACATCGCGCCCGGCCGAATAGACCTGGCCCTTCTCGCCATCCCTGGTCACGCCGTCCCGTTCGAGATAGCGCAGATGCGCATCCACCGCCTTGGCGCCGACAAACTGCCGCCCACGGACGGCTCCCCGCTGCGGGTTGAGTTTGACCACGCGCGCCTTCACGGCTACGCGTCGCGCCCGGGTGCGTCCGCCGCTTCCGTCCCGGCTCCAGGCGCTCCGATCCTTCAACGCCAGCGCCGCTGCCACACCCCTGCCCCGCGCGTTGAACCGGCCGCCCTTCCCGGTGCCGAGGTCCCGGTTCGGATTGCCGCCAGCGCGCCGGATCGCCCGATGGACCTCACCGATGAAGCTGGTCGGGCGTCCACGCGCTGCGCCGATCCGGCGCGCAGTTGTCCGCCCACCGCGATCACGGATCTTGCCGTGACGGATGCGAAAGTCGTCTTCGTCATGTGCCATGAGACGACGATTGGAGGTCGAAAGGCACAGCACAAGGGCAGAGATTCAATCCGCGTACTACAGCGTAGAGACTTCTGCGCCAGCGAAGGCGCGGCAATCTCTCATTCTTCGCGCATCGCGGGCGACGGCTCTCGGAGCATTGAAAGAAAACGACAATTGGAAAAAGCGCCGCTCGCTTGTCTCGATGGCGCGTCCAAAACTAATCTAAAACAATGTGCAGACAACATCTTAGGACCAACGGTCCGGCAGCGAGGCAACTCGCTTTATCTTGCCCTCAACTTCAAGTGCCTGTAACCGTCCGAATCCTGCACCTCTTTCGGGTATTTTGTTCTCGTTCCATTTCGAGTTCTCTGGTTCTCCTGTTGCACCTGAGAATCTTCGATGGCACCCCGCCGTTCCTGGGCAAATGCAAACAATCCGTTCTGGTCGACACACGTTGCGACCTGGTATCGAAGCGCGCTGGAAGCGGAGCAGTACTGCCGGAAACACGATCTTTCGACGACCCGTTTGATGCGATGGGCGCGCCATCTGGTGAGCGCGGAGGATCTGCGCAAGCGCGCGGAATATTTGCGGAAATTACACAACAAAAAGCTTAAACGGCAGGGCAAGAAGGCGCCATCGAAGCGACGCAAAGGGCCGCCGCACAATCGCTGCGGCGTGCGCACGGACAGCGGTCCGATCTCTCTTCAGGCATTCTGGGGCATGCATGTGGAGGCGATGAACTTCAGCGGCATGGGTCATGCGGAGTATGCGGCAGCGCTCGGTCTATCGCCGCATTCGCTGCGCATCTGGCGCGATCGCCTAGAACAATCCGGCAACGAAATGGACTGGCGGTCCCTGCTTCATCCGAGCGCCCGGGCTCAATTAAGCAGCGCTGCTAATTGCGCGCGCTGCAAGTATCGCTTGACACCGCAGGAAGCGGACGGCCGGTCGAACCGGCGCCGCTTCAGCGACGAGCAGAAGCGGGCGATGGTGCAGGAGACCGAGAAGCCGGGCGTCGCCGTGGCGGAGGTCTGCCGCCGCCACGGCATTGCTACCAGCCTGCTGTTCCGCTGGCGGATCGAGTTCGGCCTGACCGCTCGCAAGGCACCGCAACTCGCAACGGTGGCGCTCATCGATGGCGCGGCAAATGAGCCGGCGGCGCTCACGGCCTTGCGCGATCTCGTCAAGCCGCCGGACGGAATGACGGCGATCGCATTGGATGATGGACGGCGTGTCTTCGCGCCGGTGGGCAGCAGTCCGGCGGAGGTGAAGCGGCAGCTCGCCGAAAGGGAGAAGGCATCATGATCGCTGTTCCGGCAGGCGTGAAGGTGCACCTGGCACTGGGCCACACCGACATGCGAAAAGGGCTCGATGGCCTCGCGACATTGATCCAGGAACATCTCAAGAAGGATCCATTCTCAGGTCATTTGTTCGTGTTCCGCGACAAGAATGCATCGCTCCTGAAGATACTGTTTTGGGATGGGACGGGGCTGTGCCTGTTCACCAAGCGCATCGACCGCGGAAACTTTTTCTGGCCGCGCCTGGCGGAGCTTGGTAGCTCGGTGACGCTGTCGCCGGCGCAACTCGCGATGCTGCTCGAAGGCATCGACTGGCGTACGCCGGAGCGATTCTGGCGGCCGCTTCTCGCCGGCTGAATCGCAAAAACTCCTATTAAAAAAGGCTAAATTGCTTCATTGAATCAGCTGGTCCGAGTAGAATCGGACATGCAGATCGACCTCCAAAACCTTCCGACGGATCCAGCACTTCTGCATCGCCTGGTGTGCGATATCGCCGCCACGATCGAACATCGCGACAGCGAAATCGACCGCCTGAAATCCATCATCAAGCAGTTGCAGCGTGCAGTTTGGTCGCCGTTCCGAGCGTCTCGATCCCGACCAACTCGCCCTCGGGCTTGAAGACCTCGACGGCGATATCGCCCGTGCCCAAGAGAGTGGCCCGCGGGTCGAGAACCGACCATCCGAACGGACCTCCCACCGTAAGCCGCTGCCCGAACATCTGCCGCGCGACGATGTGAGGCTCGATATCGACGACATGATCTGCGTCTGCTGCGGCGGCGCGCTGCATATGATTGGCGAAAGCGTGAGCGAGATGCTCGGCTGGATACCGGCGCGACTGCGCGTGATCCGCACTACGCGTCCCAAAGTATGCCTGCCGGGGCTGTGAGACTGTGGTACAGGCGCCAGTTCAGGAGCGGGTGATCGCCGGCGGCCTGGCGACGCCGGCGCTGCTGGCCCAGGTGCTGGTTGGCAAGTATTGCGATCACACGCCGCTTTATCGGCAGTCGCAGATCTTCGCCCGCCACGGCGTCGATCTTCCACGATCGACGCTGGCCGGATGGGCTTGCAAGGCTGCACTGGTCCGACGTACCGGTATCGGTCGCGGCGTCGCGTATGCTCCGGACGAACTGCAAGCTTGCGCAGTTAGCGGCGACTCTCACGCTACTTCATATTGTGTCGATACCGCAGCAAGTCTCGATGGCCGCCGCGCATCGGCGCAAGGCCGCTGTGGACCAAGCGAATACTACGATTGCGAAGATCGTGCGTTTTCCACCCGCGCTCGGGAGCACGCTTGGAGCCCAACAATCCGTCGTCAATTGCCGTGTAGGTGTCCTCACTCTAGCGCCCGTCGAGCACACGAAGCGCCAATCCCTAACGCTCGCGTCGTGCGCAGACAGCTTATGGAATGTGGGGCCCGGCGTACGGCCGTCGATGGCCCGCCACAGCCTCCGACTAGCTTACGCCCGGACTTCGAAGTCGACATCGAATGGCAAGTTACACGACACAATCACCGCCCTGGACTGGCGGTTCCTCCAACCATAACCGATGCGTGAATCCCCGAAAGCGCAGAACCGCGCACTAACCATCCGAAGAGCCCCGCATACTGCTGGCCGTGAGATCAGCCACCACCAAACCTGCGTCGACGTCCGTGGACGACGCGGACCGCGCAATCAGCACCATCATCGGCAGGACCTCCGGTGCCCAAAATACCATTTGCTCGTGAAAGGACTTTCCGGGTCAGCCGCGAAAGCAGGGCGGATAATTCGGTATACGGAAACTGTTCGCGGAGTCCCCAATTGTGCATCACGTGATGCATCAGAGGCATCACTCCGGCCGTGAGAATTTCCATTCTTTCAAGATGTGAGGGACGGTCTATTCAGTCTACTCGATGAAGTCGCCACGCAAGAGATGCCGATATCCATGCTCGGTCATCCATTTGGCACGGGCCATGTGAGTTTCGAACGCCTGCCGCGCCCGATAAGGCTCATGATCCGGATCAATATGCAGGACGATCTTAACTACTCTGCGCCAGTCGGCTCCCGCCGCATTGGCGTCCAGGAGGCGCATATACGTAATGATATGTTGCTCGTCATAGGCCGTCAGCGTCATTTCATCTGGTGCATTATCGTCGATATCAGGATCGAGAGGCGGTTTCTGCATAGGATCCAACCTGGATTGCTACGAGACACGGGGATATAATTTCGCCGCAGTCCAGAGTGGCCAAGCTGTTGATGGCAAACAGGAATAATCGTAGCTCGAAAAATTCGACCCAGGAGCAGCGGCTGACATTATCGGCGGTCTCCGTTCGTTCAGATTGGCATTGATGATTATCACACTTCGAGACGAATAGGAACGATCGTTCCTAGAACGATCGTTCCTACTTTGGTTCCAATCCCGCCATGGATCTTAAAGAGATCATGGCAGTGAACTTGCGTCGCAAACGCCACGATCTGCAAATGACGCAAGAGGAGCTAGCCGAGCGCGCGGGCCTAAGCGCCCGCTATGTCGGCGCGATCGAGCGCGGCGATGTTTCGGCAAGCGTCACCGTGCTCGGGCAGATTGCAGAAGCGCTAGGAACCGAACCGGGAGACTTGCTCAAGCGGTCCGGGCGGGCGACTAGATCGTAGATCGTGAACCGATATCTCCTTTTTGAGCGCATTACGGGCTCAAGTCGGACATCGCGCGATGTAAGCACCGGACCCATGCTCGCTCATGGACCCCGTCGCATGGTGGCATCGAATTGCGCCTGCCATTTCGCCAGTAGAACGTCCATCCTCCAAATGCGATCCAAGAAAGCCCCACCAATAAGCGCTTTCTTTACTCAACGACCCTTAGTGAGATCGCTGGCCACGGTCAAAATCTACGGGTGCGCTGGGACCATGATGGGTATCACCCCGCGCTGGGGTGAGCTGCTCCCCCTGTTACAACGTCGCTCCCGTTACGCTCCTAGGCATGCCAGGCAACCCCTACGGTAGCCTGCAACGCGGTGTCGTTAGGCACTGAACTCATGCTGGCGCTTGCCGGATCGAACCCTGAGTTGCTTGCAGCATAGTTGGCCATGGCCTGGACGAGCTGCGAGATCTGACTATCGATTTTCAAGCCCCCAGCCGTGATTTCCTGTATCTGGCCAGCTCCGCCTGTGAACCAGTCGCTGACCGTAACGCTGGTGGTTGTGCCCATCAGGTCAATTTTCAAGTCATTGCCGGATTGGACGAACCACAGGTTCTCGTCGGTAATACTGCCGGTGAAGTCAAGCTCGTTCACTGAGCCCGTCGCCGACGACAGATTGATCTGCGCTTGACCCGTCGCTGTGGAGGCTTGGTAGACGTTGCTTCTGGCGCCGCCGTTGGCAATCTCAGCACCATCCCCGAGTTGGAAGATGTTCGAGCCATAGTCATTTCCGGTAAGGGTCGCGTTGGTCGTGCTGCCAGTCCAGGTAAACGAGGAGGTCACGTCTTGAAGCGCCGACCGATCCCAAACGGTGCCATTGGCGAACTGAACCTGCGACAGTCCCTGGATCTGGCTGCCATCCCCAATACTGGTAGTAAGCCGTGAACGAGTCACCCGTCGAGGCCACCGTCAGTGCCATCGCATTGCCGCCCCGGGTAAACTGGACTTCCCAGGGGTTGATATCGGTCAGAACCAGCGTGTCGTTACGGTTATAGCCTGAGCCCGGGTTGTTGAGCGTGTCGTGTCCATCGCCCTTCGCGAAGATGATCCGGTCGGAGCCGTTGCCGGAGACGCTCAAGCTGTCATCGCCGGCTCCGGGGTATATCGTGGCTCCATCCGTCGGCATCGATATTGAATCATTCCCCGAAGTCCCTCTGATCGGCGCATCGGCGGCAATCGTCGCGCGATCCCAAACAGTGCCGTCGGCGAATTTGATATAGTTGATGCCGTAGACCGAGCTACCGCTATCGTAGAACTGGTAGAGCACTGTCACGCTGTCGCCGGTCGATGGCACGCTGACAGTCAACCTCGAGCCGAGCTGACCAAGCTGAACCTCGGACGGCAGGATATCCGTGAGATCAAGCGTATCGTTCCGCTGGTAGCCAGAACCGCCGTTATCCAACGTGTCGTGTCCATCGCCCTTCGCAAAAAGAATGAGGTCCGCGCCTGTTCCGCTCAGATTGATGGTGTCGTCGCCGAGACCGGCCTCGATCGTCGCGCCATCTGCCGGAGGACTTATGCTGTCATTTCCGGCAGTGCCGATAACCCAGATATTCGACGCGATCGTTGCACGATCCCAGATCGTTCCATCCGCAAACTGGATGTTGCCCAAGCCCTGCTCGCTTCCACTTCCCCAGAACTGATACCTTGCCGTGAACGAGTCCCCCGTGGACAGCACCGTCAGTGTCATTGCGTCGCCATTACGGGTAAGACGAACGTCCGACGGGTCGATATCCGTCAGGACGAGCGTGTCGTTACGAGTGTAACCCGACCCCGGGTTGGTGAGCGTATCGTGCCCGCCCCCCTTCGAGAAAATTATGCGGTCTGAACCGTTACCGGAGACACTCAAGGTGTCATCGCCCGCACCGGCATCGACCGTGACGCCGTCGCTCGGCAAATCGATACTGTCATTGCCGGCCGTGCCGCGGATGGGTGCATTTGCGGCGATCGCCTGCCGGTCCCAGATCGTACCGTCGGCGAACTTGATTGCGGTGATACCTGTCGTGCTGGTCTGATATCCCCGGATCGTCAGCGTATCGCTGCCGGAATTCAAACCGACGACCAGATCGTTCCCGGTCATCGCAAGCGAGACATCGGCGGGAAGCGCATCGAGATCGACGATTCCGCTTCCGCCGTTGAGTGACACAATGGCATGACCATCGCCCGCGCCGAACTCGACAAGATTGCTGCTATTGGCCCCGCTTGCGAAGGTAATCGTGTCTCCGCTTGGCGCGACCTCGTACAAGTTGGCGCCCAAGCTGCTGCCGGTCAGGCTTGTGACGAACGCACTGCCAAACCATGTGAAGGTAAGCGGCGCTCCTTGCCCCGGAGCCGGCTGTCCAAGACTAACCGTCGTACCGTCATCGAACTGAAGTTGCTGGATGACGCTTGAGTACCCCCAAGAGTTCCACCTCAGGTCATAGTGGAGGCTAATACTGTCATCCGTATCCCCTTTGATCTTGACCGTCAGATCGCCGGAATCGTTGGCCTGTAGATAGACGTCCTGTGCGGAAATCCCGGCGCCGAACTGGATCTTTCCAACCGAGCCATAGAGATTCAGATTGGTCGTTCCCGAGCCAAGCCCGAAGTAAATGGTCTGGGCAAGGTCGTACACCGTGCCATCATCGAACACGATGCGCTCGATGCCCTTGCCGGAGCCATAGTCGGGCAATTGGCCAAGCGCCGTGATGGTTTCGCCGGTCACCTTGTCGCGGATCACGAGGTCACTACCGGAATATACAAACTGCATATCGGCCGCGGCCGCTCCCTCGACCAGCAGGGTATCCGTGGGACCATCCCATCCCAGATACTGGATACTGATGTTCCCGCTACCAGGATGCCAAAGATAGGTATTCGCCGTTCCATACTTTCCGACGAGGGTTACACCCGGCGATGCCGCGATCGGAATGGAGCCGTCGCCGAGGTTGAGGTTCGAAACGGTCGTGGCGCCGGGTCCCGCAACGTACATCGCATGATCAAGAATCTGCTGCGGATTCCAGGTCGTTCCGTCCGCAAAGATCAGCCTCTCGATGCCGGTGCCGCCGCCGGGCCAGGAGGCGCTGCCATTGTCCGAGGCGCTGTCGAATTGTCCGACGACAGTGAGTGTTTCGCCGGTTGCCTTGTCGATGATCGCGAGATCGAGGTGGGAATTCTCCGAGCGGATGCCGAGATCGACGCCTGCAGCATTCAGACCCGCGAGGCGAACCGTGTCGGCTTTTTGCCACTCCTGATAGTTACCCTCGACGATCGTCCCGTCGCCATGACCCGCGCCCCAGAAATAGGTATCGTCGCTGGTCGTTCCTGTCAGCGTGCTTGCTGAGCCGTCGAAGGCGCGCGCGTTGACGCCGTCCGGCGTCGTCGGCCCCCCTCCATCGGCGAGCAGCAGGAGATCGCTCCAATCCCAAGCCGTCCCATCGTCGAACACGACACGGTTGATGACGTTTGTCGTGCTTGCCGCGGTCTGATCCTTCAGCACAATCGGGGCCTGGCCCGCCATCGTCAGGATAAGGTCGTGCGCGTTGGGATCCGGACTGCGCGTGACGGTGACGTCCGAGGGGTTGACCCCCTTGATATCGAGCGTGTTCGTCTCGATGCCGAGCGAGAGGGCGACGCTGCCCTGATCCGAGATGAATGTCGGGCCATCGCCGGCGGTCCAGACATAGGTGTCGCTGCCAAGACCGCCCGAAAGCGTGCGCGCCCCCGCCCCAGCGTATAGTGTGTCGGCACCGTCGAAACCGTAGACCGCCCCACCCGTTTTGACCTGGGCCTGTTCCTGCGCCAGCAGCTTCGCCTCGATGTCGGCTTCGCTCCAGACCACGCCGTCTGCGAAGGCGATCTGCTGGATCGGCGCGTCGGCACGGTCCACATGGGTATTGAATGCGTTCGTCGAGCCGTAGTTGAATTCACCCGCGATGGTGACCTCGCCCTGCGGTGAACCATTCTGCCCGTCGATGGCGAGGACGAGATCGTTGATCCCGCTACCTGGCCAGCGCAGCAAGGAAACCTCTGTCGAGGCGATATCCGGCAAGGACAAGGTGTTGACGTAGCCGGAGCCGGTTGGATTGTTCACGACGATCTTGTCGAACCCGTCACCGCGCCGGTAGACGTAGGTGTCGTTGCCCTTGCCACCCTCGAGCACGTCATCGCCGAGTCCCGACGTAATGGTGTCGTTGCCGTCGAAGCCGTAGATGGTCTGGTTACCATCAGAAGCCGCGGCCTGGTCAAACAGCATCTGCTGCACCTGCGCGCGCGTCCAGACCGTGCCGTCGTCAAAAACCAGCTGGTCGAACGGAAGCACATTGGCCGAGGGATTATCGATCAGCAGTCCCGCGGAGGTCGAATCCTTTGCCGAGATCAGGATGCCGGCGCCGGCATCGTTGAGGGTGTCGGGAAAGCGCACGCGCTGGAGGTCGACATCGCCGGGCAGAATGCCCGACACGTGAATCGTCACCGCGCCGCTCTACCCAGACGAGGGTGTTGCGACCGCGTACCCCTGCGACAGGCTGTAGTCGTACTCAACGCCTCCACTGCTCTGATTGGCTGTGAGGGTTGTGCCCGCCTGCATCCGGGACTGGATGTCGGTCGGACTCCAGGTCGTACCGTCCGCGAACACGATGCTGCTGAGCGGAAAGCCGGACGTCTGGTTGTCGACATAGGCGATCCGGTCGTTGGTCCCGGCAAAGGTGAAGATCATGCTCGTGCCGAGCTGATGCACCTGGACCATATCCGGCGTGATGGCCGCGCCGAAATCGATCGTATTGGCAGCACCAAAGTACAAGGCGTCGGCGACCACGTCGCGCCCGTCCCCAGCATTGAACGCGATCGTGTCCCCACCACCGCCGATAATCACATCATCGCCAGGGCCGCCCTGCACCGGCGGATGACCGATGCCAGCGTGAATGTCGGTGTGGGTCGCGTTGAGCGTGTCGTCGTGGGCCGTCCCCTGCAGGACCTTGGCATATACGTCGTCCCCGGACAGACTCGTCCCGTCGGCGAACTGGAAGCTGGTAACTGCAGAACTCCCGGAATTGCCGCCGAACTCACCAAGGATGGTCAACGAGTCGTTCGATCCCTTGAGCTTGATGACGAGATCATTGCCCAGCTTCGACCACTCGACATCATCGACGCTTACATCGGACTTAAAGCTGACCGCGCCGCCTTGATCATCGATCGTATCGTGGCCATAGCCATGACCAAAGACATAGGTGTCGTCAGACGATCCGCCGGCCAGATACTGGTTTCCTCCCCCGCCATCCATGACGTCCGGAAGGTCAGTGCCGCGCAGGACCGGACTTCCGGATGCCTTCTGCGCGTCCAAGAGCTGCTGCCGCAGCTGGTCGAAGGTGATCACCGTGCCATCCGCGAACTTGAAGTTCTCGATGCGATTCCACGAGATCGCGAAAATATCGATCGAGAACTCGCCCTTGACGACCATCGTCGATCCGTCCGAGAGCGTGATCACCAGATCCTTGGTGCCCTCGAGCAGCGAGAACGTCACGTCTTGCGGCCGCACCGAGCTGCCAAACTCGATCGTATCGTCCGAGCCGCCCAGAATGTTGGTCGAGCCGTCCTGGACGACATCATAGTTGTAGCCGAAATCGAAGTGATAGGTATCGTTCTCGTTCCCGCCTGAAAGCCAGTGAACGCCAGGGCCACCGTCTAGATCGTCATCATAGCTGAAGCCATAGATCGCCGGCTTGCCATACGATTGCTGATCCATCAGCTGGATCACGTTCTCCCAGCTGAGCAAGGTGCCGTCGTCGAACGAGAAGTCTTCGATTCGGTTGAGCCACATCGGCCCGAGGACGCCATAATCCGGGGCGAATTGATCTTTGATCGTGAGGGTGTCGCCCGCCCCCTTGATCCCGATCGTGAGATCATTCGAATCCGTCTGGCGCGACCAGGTCAGGTCAGACAACGTGACGCCGGGCCCGAATTTGACGTAGTCGGGCGACGTGTTCAGGATCCATGTCATCCGGTCATCGACCGTGTCGTGGCCTGAACCGCGACCCCACACGTAGACATCACCGCCGTCCCCGCCCGACAGATACTGGTCAGTTCCCTGACCACCGTCGAGGATGTCCATATCCATCGTCCCGAGGAGACTTATGGCAGTCGAATTCGGATGCCAGGTCGCCCAGGAAATGTCCGGCTTGTCCCATACGACGCCATCAGAGAAGGCAATCTGCTGGACGCCCATCTTGTCGTTGAGATTGCCTCCGGTGAGCCCGGGCTTAACACCGATGAACTCGCCGACAATCCTGATCTGTTCATTGGTTCCGTTCACCGACAGAACCAGGTCGATACCGTCACGAACCGCGGTCACATCGGTCGACTTGACATTCGTGAACCGCAGCAAATCGTCTTCGCCGCCACCGCTTCGGTCGGCATTGATGACGACGTGACCGAACGCGCCTCCCATCACGAAATTGTCGGGTGCATTGCTCGTCGTCGTAACGGCCTGGTCACCGCCATGCAGGTAGTAGATGTAAGGATTGTCGGTGCCGCCATTGATCAGGCTGCCACCTTCGACGATCTGACCGGATGGGACGCCGAGCGTTTCCGCCGCCTGCTCGATGCTCAACGGCAACCCAACGCTCTCATAAGCACGGACCATGCTCGTGAATTCGTACGCGTAGTTCACCGTGAGGCCTTCCCCCCTGGCGAAGTCGCCGAGCACGACGTCGATGATCGGCTTCCAGTTCGAGAGCCATGTTGTAGCTCCCGCGGCATCCGTCGGCGCAGCACGGAAGATCGCCTCGTACATTGGCGAGAGCTGCTGATCCGTTGTCGCGTGGAAGCTGTTCGACGCGGTATCGTAAACAATGCCTGGGAAGTACTGCGCCAATGAGCTTTGCATCGAAAGGCGTACGGCCTCGAGACTGATCGCGGTCCATCCCGCGGTAACGTATGAAGACAATGACGCAAGAGCCGCCTGCCGCTCCTGTTGCGTATCCGTGCTGAATGTCGGAACTGGCTGCCCTGTGTAGCGCTCGATGAATCCGAACTGGTCGGCCTTTACGGTCTGCCAGGACGCTTCCGCTGGAAGCGGAGAAGCGAGAACTTGCTGATAGGTGGGTTCCTCGATCGTGTTGCCGGCCTGATCTTTGACCGGGGCGCCGCTTACAAAGCCATAGACAAGGTGCCCATTCCCGTTGGTATACGAATAGATGAAGTCGACCACGGTGACATGCCCGAAGGCGTCCGACTTCATCAGAAGCAGCATATCCTGGTGACCCGTGGATGGATCGCGCACTTGCAGAACGCCGTTGGCGTCCGGAAGCTTGACTGCCCGCGCCCAGGCATCGAGGATCGGCTGCACGGCCAACCGTAGCTCAGGAAGACTGGGGATGTTCAGACTAGGCAACGTGGCGGCGACGACATCGATCAAGGTCGGATCGAGCGTCATTGCGACGCGAAGATCAGTCAGCGTGCCATAACCCTTGAGGTCCGGCTTGGCCGCCGCCGCAGCGCTCACCGACTTGTCGCCCTTGTACTCGCTATGGAATGGATCGGTCGACAGGACGACGTCACCGACCGCACCTGTCGTGCCATTAGCCCAGGTGAACGTACCCGTTGCCTCGATCGTATTGCCTGCCGCAGAGGCACCGGCCTGTGGGGTGGACGATACGTTGATTGACGCGATCCCAAGATCAGACAGCGTCTTCAACTCACCTGGATCGACAACTGCGTTGCCGTTGGCGTCCTGCCAGACCCGAAGCTGAGAATAAACGGCGTCATTGGCGTCGATGACGCCATCCCCGTTCGCATCGTATCGAGCGAGCGCGGCGAAGCCGTTGCCGGTCTCGCCGCCAATCAGCTCTCCCACGTCGTCAATATTTCCGTTGCCATTCTTGTCGATCGCGAGAATGCCATCGGAGGGCTGCACCCAGCCGGTGCGAACCGAGAAGCCCGTGCCAAACACATCGAACATTGGCGCAGCCGAGCTGACTGCTGTCAGATTGAACCCGTCACCGTTGAGATCGAGGACCAGCGGATCGGCGGGAAACGCCTTCATGCCGGTCATCGTGTAGAACAGTGCATTGCCGGCTTTGAACGTCGTCCCAATTGTTTCGTTGAATGGCCGGCTGATCTCCATCAGCTTCTCGACCCACACCTTACCGATCCCAATAAAGATGCCCGCGGTCTGCTGGCTCAGGGAAACGTCGGGGCCGCCATGGTAATTCGAAACGTAAGTGGTGTTGCCCTCCGTATCTCGAATGACAAGGTCCCCGACGATATTGATGCCGTATCGAATTCCGTTGACCGCGTTTGTGACCCAGCCGGTTTCCGAATTGGCGGAGCCGACGGCACCGTGCAGGACGTCGTTGCCATTCATAATGACGTCGTTGGCGTCTAGGCCATTGAGGAGGACATTGTTCGTCGACAGCTTGTATGTATTTTTCCCCGACCCGAAGTTGACAATCGTCCCATAACCTGCGTGCTCAACGGTATTGTCGCCGTTGCCGAAGTTGATCTTTAGGCCCCTGACATCGCTATCGATCGTATCGTTGCCGCTACCAAAATCGACCTCTTGCCACGACTTCGCATCATCGCCTCTCAGAACCACCGTCACATTGCCCGGATCGGCCTTGAGCACAGTGAAGTTGTCAAATTCAGTCTTGTAGCCCTCGATCTTATTGTTATTGAACGTGATGTCCTTGCTGATCTTGGTAAGGTCGAGGGTATTGCGCCCCTCGCCGCCATCGATCCGCTCCAAGCTCTTAAGCAAATCTTCGAAGCCGGGGCCGACCTTGACCGTATCGTCGTATTTGCTGAGAATAATCTGCTCGATTGAGAAAAGCCGATCTCGGCTACCATAGCCATCATCGGACACGATGATCGGGGTTAGCCCATCCATTTTGTCGACATCGCGGACAACGCTCGTATCTATATCAACCGTGACGCCGTGGAGTGGAGCGACGTCCATATCCCCCACCGAGTAGTCGGCGGTATCATACCCGTCCGCGGCTAAATCCGTTTTGCGATCGCCGCCGTCAATGAGATCATCACCGCTGCCACCGGATATGTAGTCGTCTCCGGTTCCTCCGTACAGATAATCGTCGCCCGCACCACCGTTGATGTGCTGCGAGCCGGCGAATCCCATTATCAAATCCCTAGATCCATCCGTACGCTTGGAAAGATCCATAAACTGCGGCGACTGCGCATTGGGAGTATAGAGATACGCAATATCGATGGTGTGACCTTCCGAGTAGGAAATATTAGGTCTAAGAAAATTGGCGCGCGTTCCGACATCTATAGCGTCATAGCTTACTTGTAGCTGTTCGGCAGGAGCGCCCAATTCGAGAAGAACTTGATTTGCTAGTTCTTGCGTCGCACCAAGATGGTTGAAATTGGCGTTATTGTAGTCCTTCGCGTCACCATCACCATAGGCTTGAAGGGTAGTTGGGTCGATGAGATCGTCCCAGCCATAAATCGCGTGGATGAGCTCATGAATGACCAGATCCACCGCTGTCTCATCATGGAGACGACCATCTCTACCAATAAATTGCAGAGGATTAGGGGGCAACTCGCTAAAGGCAATGCGAATGACGTTCGAGAAATCGATCCCTCCTGATGAAACGCCAGGCGGCGCTTTCAGAATCCAAATGTCTCCCTTGGAGAGACCTTCGTCAATGATTGATCGTGCGGTCGGTGAGTTTGCGTAAAGATTATCGACCGCGGCCTCCAGCGTCGCTTTTTCTTGGTCGCTCAGTGCCAACCCGGTTTGGTTGGATTCAAGTCCATTCACCCGATCAGGCGTTCCATCTGGACCAAAGAAATTAATGACACCAGTCATGGTATAGACCTTGCAATCGTTGAAGGTTGGATAGCGTTATTTGCTCGACGAACCGTTCGGCGCGACTCTATCTTTTGGGGGGAGACGCGCGCGTTCTGCTTCAAATTTCAGCACTTCTGTTTCCCAAGCTTCATATTCCATCTCGCTCATCGGAAAGCCTGCGAGGTGGAAGTGGCCACTTCGATCTTGAAAGAGAACCACGAAGTACTGTCTTTCGAACTCTTGTGGCAACGCTGGCGCGGGTATGTAGTTGTGCTTACCGTCTGGCTTTCCAAAGGTGACGGTAATTGTTGAGCCGGTGTTCAAGTTGGCGCGCGTGCCGCGGATGACGTCAACAATCCGTAAATCGTAGGAGACCCAGTATTCTGGTCGCTCTACGGAGGGCTGGCCCGATCGATCCCTTCCACCAAGCCAAGCGGACGAACCCGGCACTGCTCGGACTTTAGCAATAGCGACGCCCTGCGCATCGTGAGGCAATGTCGCGATGCCCAGATCTTGCGGTTCAGCGACCATAAAGTAGCGCAATAGCCCGCTCGAATTACCAATGCCCTTGGTCTGGCTCTCGGCCCCGACTTGTTCAGCAGCGATTAAGCTGGCAGCAACGAGCGCCGCACCGAGCACAGGCAACCGACATACATTTGATACGGTTCTAAAAAATTGCCGAGTTGTCGCCCCTTTTGAAGCGAGTCGCGCGGTGAACTTACACGCATGCAGGCGCCGCGTGGTCAAGTTCACCCTCTTACGAAGGATGTCACGCGTTGTTCGACAAGCGGATATCATCTCTCCCTCATACTCTCTTGCTTGTAGCGCAACACCGGCGACATCAGATATTCGATAATGCGTCGCGTTCCGGTCTTGATCTCCACCGTGACCGCCATGCCCGGTGCAAGACTGACAAGCTTGTCATCGACCTGCATCTGCGTCTCGTCGAGCGAGACCCGCGCGGCATAGAGCAATTCCTGCCCCTCAGGTTCGCTGGTGTCGGACAGCGCACCGCCAGCTTTCGGTGGACCGCCCTTCTCGGGTGGCTTGTCGCGGACGATCGCGTCGTGCGAAATCGTTACGACCTTGCCGTGGATCAGGCCGTACCTCGTGAAGTTGAACGTATCGATCTTGATCTCGACGCTCTGGCCGGCGGTGACGAACCCGATATCGCGGTTCGGAATCATCGCCTCGACTTCGGGATGGCTGTCGGCCGGCACGATGATCATCAGCTGTTGCGCCGGTGTCACCACGCCGCCGACGGTATGAAGTGCCAGCTGCTGGACGGTTCCGTCGATCGACGCGCGGAGCACCTGCTCGTCGGTCTTGCGTTCGGCTTTGATCAGGTCCTGGCCGAACTCCTCGACCTTCTTTTGCGCATCGGAAAGGTCGCTGAGGACCTGCCGCTCGAATCCCGACTTGGTTTGTCCGAGTTGCTGCTCCAGGGCCTGGCGCGCGGCCTCGATCTCCACCAGCTTGCGGTTCTGGACGACCCGCTCGTTCTGCTGGTCGAGCAGCCGGGTCTGGGCATCGAGGTAGGCGATCTGATTGCCGTACTGGATCTGCATCGCATCGCGACGTATTTTTGCGGTTTGCTCGACCAGTGGCAGCGAGGCATCGATCTTGGCGACCGTCGCGGCAATAGACTCCGCCTCGGCGCGCTTCTGCCCGATCTGCTGGTTGATCGACGCCATCTTGGCAAGTTGCTCGGCCGCCTGTGCCTGCGTTGCCGCGCGCGTCCGCACGGTATTGAGCTCCGAGGCGCCCGGAGGTGCGACGAGATCGCGAAGGCTGGCGAGCTGATCGAAATTGTCGCGCAGGGTGCCCAGCCTGGCGACATCGAGCTGTGCCAGTATCAGGTCCTGCGACACGCGCCGTTTCTCGGCCTGAGTGACGGTACGATCGAGCTCGACCAGGACCTGGCCCGCGACGACGTGATCACCATCCTGGACATGGATGGCCGAAACTACACCCGTTTCCAGAGGCTGGATCGTCTTGGTGCGTCCGGTTGGCACGATCTTGCCCGAAGCGGTCGCGATGATGTCCACATGCCCGAACGTCGCCCAGGCAATGGCGACGGCAAAGAACAGGATGATGGTCCCGCCGATCGCGCGTCCGACCGGGGACGCCGGCGTCTCTAGGATCTCCAGCGCGGCCGGCAGGAACTGGCGCGCGGTGTCGTTGCGCTGCCGCCGAAAGGGCAAAACCTCCGCGGTTGCTTGAGGATTGGAAGGCAGATCAGCCGACGACATGAAGTCCCGCCTGAATCTGATGCAGCGTCGCGTAGCGTCCAGCCTTCGTGATCAACTCATCATGCGTGCCATCCTCGACCAGACGCCCGCCTTCGATGGTGATGATGCGATCGGCATGACGCACGGTCGACAGCCGGTGTGCGATGATAAAAACCGTGCGTCCGGCAGAAATCCTGCGCATGTTGCGCTGGATGATGCTCTCGCTCTCGTAATCGAGCGCGCTGGTGGCCTCGTCGAAAATCAGGATTCTGGGGTTGGTGACGAGTGCCCGGGCAATCGCGATGCGCTGCCGTTGACCACCCGACAGGCTGGCGCCACGTTCCCCGACCACCGTGTTGTACCCGTCCGGCAGGCCGAGAATGAATTCATGGGCGCCGGCGAGTTCAGCCGCGGCAATCACCCGTTCCATCGGCATGCCGGGATCGGCCAACGCAATATTCTCCCGGATCGTCCGGTTGAACAGCACGTTTTCCTGCAGCACCGAGCCGATTTGTCTTCGCAGCCACGCGACGTCCGCGACCGTCAAATCGATGCCGTCGATCAGGACGCGGCCGGCTTCGGGGACATAAAGGCGTTGAAGGAGCTTCGTGAGGGTCGATTTCCCCGAGCCCGACGGGCCGACAATCCCGATGACCTGCCCGGCCGACACCTTCAGTGAAACGTCGTGCAGCGCGAGAGAACCATCAATGCGATAGCGGAAATCGATGTGCTCGAAGGTCACGTCGCCGCGGATTTGGGGAAGCGACGCACGCGCCGCGTCGAAGGCCGGCTCCGGGGTGGTGTTGAGGATGTCGCCCAGCCGCGCGACCGAGACGCGAGCTTGATGGAAATCCTGCCACACCTGCGCCAGCCGCAGCACCGGTTGAGCTACTCGCCCGGCCAGCATATTGAAGGCGATCAGCTCGCCAACCGTCAACTGGCCTGCGATAACCAGATAGGCGCCGAAATACAGCGTGAGCGCCGTGACGATCTTGCTGATGAACTGAACCAACTGGCTGGTCCAGTTGCCGAGCGACAGCACGTCGAAACTGGAACCGACATAGCCGGCAAGCTGCTCCTCCCAGCGTCGCTGCATCTGCGGCTCGATCGCCATGGCCTTCAGGGTCTGGATCGCGCTGACGCTCTCAACCAGAAATGCCTGGTTCTCAGCGCCACGGTCGAACTTCCGCTCGAGCCGCCGCCGGAATACCGGGGTGACACCTGCCGACAGTGCAACGTAGAACGGGAAGGAGCCGACCACGATCCAGGTCAGCAACGGCGAGTAATAGAACATCACCGCCAGGAAAACGAAGGTGAAGGCCAGATCGATCACCAGCGTCAGGGCCGAGCTGGTGAGAAAGTTGCGGATGTTCTCAAGTTCCCGCACCCGCGCCACCGAGTCGCCCGCCCGGCGCGCCTCGAAATAGGCGATCGGAAGGGCGATGAGGTGCTTAAACAGGCGCGCGCCGAGCTCGACGTCGATCCGGTTGGTGGTGTGGGAAAACACGTAGGTCCGCAAGGCACCCAGAGCCGTTTCGAACACGGAAACAGTAATGAGGCCAACGACCAGAACGTCGAGGGTCGTGAACCCACGATGGGTCAGCACTTTATCGGTCACGACCTGGAAAAAGAGCGGCGTGACGAGCGCGAAGAGCTGAAGAAAGAATGATGCGAGAAGGACTTCGCCGAGGATTCGGCGGTACTTGTACATCGCCTGCAGAAACCAGGTGATGTCGAAACGCCGTGCCAAGTCAGCAAGCGAAGCCCGACGGGCCATCAGAACGACGCAACCGTTCCAATTTGCTTCAAAGTCGGCGCGACCAATGGCCTGGGGGCGGTTCTCGACGGGATCCTGGATGAGGATATCGTTCTCGGTGACTTTGCCGACGATGACAAAGCTCTCGTCGCGGCGCTGAACGATCGCAGGCAGCGGCAGGCGCATCAGCCCGGTCCAGTTTTCCCTGACCGCCCGAGCCTTGAGCTTCAATTGCTTGGCGCAACGCAGCATCTGCGCGACGCCAATGACATCTCCTGCGAATTGGTGTGCGATTTGGGCAGGATCAACCGGAACCTGATGGAAACGGAGAAGAAGCGCCAAGCATTGCAAACCCGTATCGGGACGTACGGCTTCCATCTTCCCCATGCCACCTGTAGTCGTGCGACTCACCATTGCACGTCTATTTCTGAATGGCAAAATTGAAAATGTGGAGAAACGATCAGCTGTGAATTGGAACTCACAAGGAGTTTGAAAGAATCTATCCGGAGCGGAATACCGCTGAAGTTCGCGGCGGCCTCCTCCATTGCACTCGTGATTGAGACGAGCTGCGGCTCGACTGCCTTCGGCCGAGGCGATCGAAGTCTTTGATGTTACGCTGTCGTATCCGACCGGACAGTACGATTGCAGGCCGACGATGGAATGGATGGCCTTGCGAACCACTTACCGCGACACGCCGATTTCTCAGCAAATCGCCTTGATCGGACGCTTGTCAAAAAAATAGGCGCGACGGATCTTGGCAATCGTCTCGCACCAGTATCCCAACCTCGGCTCTACGACTTGATGAAGGCGACTTATCGCCGGGAGCTGCCGATGGCCGTGAAAGCGGGACCTTATTCCATGCCGAAACACAGGCAAACATCGCCATCGACGAACGCAATGGTGATGATGGCGTGGATTGCCGGTGGTGGTTACTGGGCGACCGTCGCTTGCCCGACCCAGCGTTCGCCACCGCTAGAGTGAGATATCATTGTAATGTAGCTCGAAACCCTTCGGCGGCGGCGCAGCCATGGCCCTTCTGTTTCGACTTGATAGCACCAACGATTGCTTGACCGCCTTCGTGCACATGAACGTGCTCGGCACGAAGGTTCTGATTCCCGCCTAGGACGCGCTGCGAGACTTTGCCTTTCAGACGACGGAGGCTCGCAAGATCGTCGCCAAGTAGCCACGAGCCGTGACTTGGACCGTAGCTTTTTGCGCTTTAGACCGAGAAACTTCAGCTAATTCAGCACGGTTGACAGGACACGTCGTCCTCCGGAGTTTGTAAAATGAGAGATTGCAGAAGGGTGGATGCCAACGCGCACCGGGACGATCGCGTCTCGGTCGCGTAGCCGTCCTGCCGTTGGCGTTCCGTCACGACCGCTTGTTGGTGGCTGCTTTGGCCGAGCAACCGCCGGGTGGGTGCCGTGCCTTTGCAGATCGCGCGCTATCCACAGTCGACCGGACGGCACGATCCGTTAGAAGGAATCCGAAGGATTCCAGGTTAGGAAAGTTACGAGGCGAACTAGGTATTGAGCGCCAAGGGGTTAACTCCGATTCCGGTCCCCGATAGCACGAGGATCTGGTCCCCGATGGCACGACAGTCGAGGTCCCCGATGGCACGAGATGATTCACAGGCTGCCCCCTGGAGCAACGAGCCCGCGTTTGCGCAACCGCTCGGCAAAGGCATCAATGGGAACAGGCGCGAAGTTCAGCCGTTCTGCACCGCGCGGGTCATGCGTGATGACCAATTGATAGCCAGGCAATGTCTGCCGGCGGACGATCTCCCGCAGATCGTAGGCGAAATGTTTGAGTGGTGAGAGGCTACCGGACTTGGCATGAAGATACACAAAGTCAAAACTCCAGCCGCCCTCCTGGCGACCGCCGTGCTTGCACACCAGGCGATAGAGCCAACGCTCTAATCCGCCGGTCAGATCGAAATAGGCGCGATCGATGGTCAGTACGAGCGCTTCGCTCAGGACGCCGGTATAGAACCAATCCGGCAGGATCAGTTCGATTCCTCTCGCGTGGCCATGCGCATCGGCTGTCTCCTTCCATTCGTTGATCCAGGAGAAGCGATGTCGTCGACGCTCCGCGGGCTGGCGGATCGAGGTCATCACGGTGGTCGATTGCAGCCGGTCGAGCGCAGCCTTGAGGCGATCGTAATCCTTGACGCTGGTGCCGCGACCGACAAAGGTCAGGATTTCGTATGGGGTTGCCGCCATCCGACGGGATGTCTTCAGACCGCCGTCGCGGGCCTCCACGATTTGCGAGGCCGCCCAGATCAGGACGTCCGCGTCCCAGATCGTCGCCATGCCATGCTCTGGCACGGCTTCAACCCGAAGGGTGATGGTCCCAGCACGGAAATCGATCGGTGTGGTGCGCTTGGACTTCGCCAGCGAAAAGAATGGATAGGCCATCAGATCCTGCGCATCGCGCGGCGCCAGGTCACCCGGCAACGCGCGAAACAGGTCGAGTTGGTCACGCTCTGATCGATGCCTTCGCGGCGCTGACATGTCGCACGGCACCTGCGTCAGCGTCGGGGCTTGCCGGCATAGGGAAGAGGCGCGACCTGCCGTCTGGCCGGCAGCACGGTGCCGCTGCCCGGATCTGAAGTTGATGTCTTGGTCCCGCGGTCGGCCCAGGCTTTGAGATCGTCGAGCGCGTAGACGACGCGGCCGCCAATCTTTCGGTAGGCAGGACCGGTGCCGTAGGTCCGATGCTTTTCCAGCGTCCGGCCGGAGAGGCTGAGGAACCGGGCAGCTTCGGACGTGCGCAGATAGCGCGGCGGCAAGCCGGCGTTCGGATCGGGCATTGAAGAAGCTCCGTGATCGTCTGGAGCGCCGGCGTGGATGGCGGCGCGTTGGCGGCTACGATCGCGGAGAAGGCCGGCAAAGAGGGATGCCGAAGAAAGGGGGATAGGTTTTCGATACCCCGTCGAGCTTCTATTTCTTACGAGATGGTGGTCGCAGCAATGAAATGCCGATGACTATTCTGAATTGGAGGCTCCGCCGCGCAATAGATGACGATATCCCTTTTCCGTCCCACTTCGCGCGGGTCAGATGACTATCGAACGCAGTTCTTGCACGAGCGGGTTCTAGTTCCGGATCGATATGGAGCACCAGCCGCGCCACCTCGCCCCAATCGGTGCCCTCCGCATCAGCGTCAAGAAGCCGCAGGTAGGTAAAGATGTGCTCCTCGTCGTATGGGATCAGAGCCGAATTTGTCGGCGCCACATCGGCAACGTCGGGATCCAGTGGTGGCTTCTTCATAAGTCTCCACGTCTTAGTTCTGCCAATTTCGAGAACAGAGCCAGGGTCGCCGGAAGGTGGCTAAACTTTAGTGCGCAACCCTGCTCTCCGAACATTTTGTCGAAAATACTCCGTGGTGAAATACTCGTCAAGAACGTGGCCTCTCGCGTATGGACATACGCGGGATATTGGCAGTGAATTTGAGAAAGCTCAGGCAAGCCCGTGGCTTGTCGCAGGAAGAGCTGGCCGATCGCGCAGAAATTGACCGGACCTATATCAGCGCTCTTGAGCGAAGCGTCTATGCGGCCGGTATCGACGTCGTCGATCGCCTGGCACGGGCCTTGGGCGTTGAAGCAGCCGATCTTCTTACCCGTCCAACGGCGCCCAGCGGAAAGAGAAAAGCTCGGGGTACCACCGACAGCTAAGTGCGGCGTGGTTGGAAATCTAACATAGACAAATATGGTAATTCTGACCTTCCGCGAGCCGGGCCGCAGGCCCGGCGAGCGCCGGACGCGGACACGCGTCATCGCCGCCGATCCGGCAAGCCGGATCGGCGGCGATGCGCTGGGCTACGTGAAAGTTGCCGCGCAACCGGTCACGATTGCGCGGCTCACCTCTCAGATCGCGCGTTCCATCAAGCGTTTTGCCTTCCCCTCCAGTTCAAGCCTCGAGTCCTGATGCGACCTAGTCCGGGCGAGCGCAGTTATCCCCTGCACGAAATCAAAGATACTTTCCGGCTTGCGGTTTTCCTCGCCTAGAACGGTCTCGATGATCTTCGTGGTCTCCGACTTGGAAAACCCGCTCCTCCGAAGGAACGACTCCCGGTCATCGTCCGTGCGAGCAACGACTCGCTCCCGTGCAGCGTTGATGCCGGCGACGAATGGCGCAGGCGAGGAATTGGCAAAGCTCGTCAGCGCGGGGGCCGCTTCATGCGCAAAACGTTGCGCCGCGAATTTTGAATGCCGGATGGTGATTTGCTCAAAATTCTCGACGCCCCATAGATTACGGTTCATGCAGACCGCGCGGAGGTAAAATGAGGCTATTCCGAGCGTCTTTGATCCGACCTCGCTATTCCAGCAATAGAATCCCCGGAAATACAGATCCGGCGATCCATCCGGTAAACGCCCCGCCTCGATGGGGTTGGTGTCATCCACCAAAAACAGGAACACATCCCGATCGCTCGCGTAGAGTGTCGTCGTGTCCTTGGTGATGTCCACGAACGGGTTGTGGGTCATGGTCGCCCAATCCAGCACCCCGGGCACCTTCCATCTTGTATCCCCGTTGCCGTTACCCGCGATCTTCATCACGGCGGTGACAAGTTCATGATCCCAGATGCGGCCATAGTCCGGCCCGGTCACGGCACGAAGCTCAATGCGGCCGTCATCAGCCTCCAACGTCTTCACCAACTCACCACGGTGTGACAGCAAGCCGTGTTGCAGGTTTATCGCGGTAAGTGGCGCGGGAAGCTGACGCATATAAGATGTCGGCGCGCCGACAAGGCTACACAACTGCCCAAAACTCCAATGCGTCGGCGCAACCGGTTCGCTGCGTCCCGGTACCATCAGGGCCAACCGTTCGGCATTGTCGCGGCCCGCCTCTACTCTCACGGCCCGGCTTTCCACGGTACGGGTC
>NZ_JYMU01000096.1:0-7196 GCF_000938235.1 Bradyrhizobium sp. LTSPM299 | reverse complement strand
AACCGCGGGAGGTGTGGCAGTGTGGGGCGTCAGACGCTATGGGGATTTCGATGCTGGCGGTCTGTTGCCGACGTACGTTGGATGCCTGTTTGGAAGACGACCGGTGAGGCGACGAGCCCGGTCGGCCGGTCACGAGATGCGGAATTGGAGTCGCGCAGCGGTGGTCGAACGACACGACGGCTATCGATGGTGGCGCGAGGGCGAGCATGATCATTGCTGGTCGAGAGCCGGCGAAGCAGACGGGTAGTCTTATAATTTTGCCGCGCACCGATCTTGATCATGATGTGTCGATCCTGATCACGGCGATGGAAAGACGCTGTGTCTGGAATCAGGCTCGGAGGGGGGCGGCAAAATTCCCTGTCCAGAATTCCTTAGGCATTCGGCTGGCAGCTAACCCTTGATGAAGGCGAGCAGGTCTGTGTTGATGGTGGCCGCTTCGGTCGTGGGCATGCCGTGCGGAAAGCCCTTATAGGTTTTCAGCGTCCCGTTCCTCAGGAGCTTGGCTGACAATGGCCCGGCGGCCACATAGGGAACGATCTGATCGTCCTCGCTATGCATCACCAGCACCGGCACGGCGATCCTCTTGAGGTCTTCGGTGAAATCGGTCTGCGAGAAAGCGACAATGCCGTCGTAATGCGCCTTGGCACCGCCCGTCATGCCCTGACGCCACCAATTCTGGATAACGGCCTCAGAAGATTTGGCGCCCGGCCGGTTGTAGCCATAGAACGGACCTGAGGCGACGTCGCGATAGAACTGCGAGCGATTGGCCGCGAGCTGTATCTGAAATCCGTCAAAGACTTCCTTGGGAAGGCCGTTGGGATTGGCCGGCGTCCTTACCATCAACGGCGGCACCGCGCAGAGAATGGCCGCCTTCGCCACCCGGCTCTCGCCATGCCGCGCCAGGTAATGCACCACTTCGCCGCCACCGGTGGAATGGCCGACGTGAATGGCCTTCTTCAGGTCAAGATGCGCTGTCACGGCAGCGAGATCGTCGGCATAATGATCCATATCGTGGCCTTCGCCGGTCTGGCTAGAGCGACCATGGCCGCGGCGGTCATGGGCGATGACGCGATAGCCGTGATTGAGGAAGAACAGCATCTGCGCGTCCCAGTCATCCGATGATAGCGGCCAGCCATGGCTGAACACGATGGGCTGACCGGAGCCCCAGTCCTTATAGTAAATCTCGACACCGTCTCTGGTCTTGATGGTCGTCATCATTAGCTCCTGTCGTACTTGCCTCGTTATCCGCTATGCCGTTACCTCTGCGCTTCAATCGTCGCGCGTGCTCTCGGTTGAACTCGGCCTCCAATGGGTGACAGGGCCGTTCTGCTCCGGCACGAAGTTCGCCATGTCGAGCAGTCTGACGAACGACATGGTAAACAGGCGGCGTGAGCCGCGCCAAGCAATTCCTCCGGATTGGTGCCGGGCTTTTCACCGTAGCGGCTGAAGAAAGTGTAGGGATAGGTTTCCAGCGCGTGGCTTTCGGTCGAGACCGAGCCCTTGCCTTCACGCGGGCCGCCGTTCCAGGCGGCAGATCCAAAGCGTTTCATGGCTCCTAGCTCCTTTCGTGCTCTGCACGCGCTGGGCTCGTCAGGCTTGCTGTCCGGCGGCTTCGAGGATCAGCCCCGTGATTTCGTCGGGATGAGAGATCAGCGAGAGATGGCTGGCCTTCACTTCGATGGTCTTGGCGTTCATCCGCTTGGCCATGAAGCGCTCAAGGTCAGGATTGATGGTGCGGTCTTCCGTTGAAACCGCATAGTAGCTCGGCTTCGATCGCCACGCCGCGTGCGTGGTCTTGCCTGACAGCAGAGCCTTGTGGAACGGCTCCTGCACGGCGTAGAGCACTCTGGCCTTGGCTTCCGGCAGGTCGCCGGCAAAATCGCGCAGAAAGGCGGCCTCGCTGAGACGTCCTTCATCGCCGTCGAAAATGATGCCCGCCGACGCTGGCGGAGTCGAATATGTTTTGGCAAGCGCGGTGTAGTCCTCGCCCGCGTCGGGCGCTCGTGCCGCGATGTAGACCAACGCCGATACCTTCGGATGTACGCCGGCCTCGGTGACGATCATCCCGGAGAAGGAGTGACCGACCAGAACGGTAGGGCCATCCTGCCGCGCCAGCACGCGCTCGGTCGAGGCTACCGCGTCAGGCAGGGTTGTCAGCGGGTTTTGCACGGATGTGGCATTGAGCCCCGCTGCCTGCAATCGCGCAATCACCTCGGACCAGGATGACCCGTCGGCGAACAGCCCGTGCACAAGGACGACGTTTTTTGCCGTCGGCGCCGGCTGTGCCGCGGCGGCGGTGCCCTGGACAAGAGTGCCAGCCGCCCCCGCAGCCACCATGCTTACGAATGCGCGTCGGTTCATTGTATACCTCGGCCGGCGATCGTCTTGGCTATTCATGGAAGGATTCCCTTTGCCTGAGATTGAAGTTAGTCACGTTAAGGGTTCGATATGGCTAACGACGAGCTTGGAGGGCGCTGCTATCGTGCGCGGCACTGCTAACGCACTTACCGAAAATGGTTTGGCTCACACTGGCCGAGGCCTCCTGCTGCTGTCGCCGCACATTGGCTTCGAACGGCATAAGAACAGTCGAACTCGTCTGCCGAATAGTTGTGGAGGCACTAGGAATTGCTGCCCTGGGGCTCGCTTAGCTCCTGACGAAATGTTGTTGGGAACGTCGGCGCACTCGTCGTCACTGACAACAATGCCAAAGCAGCAAGAGTTTTTGAACGAAGCCATGATGTTCTCCTGTTGCTTTCGTGCACGCCGCGGGCGGCCCGTGGGTAGCGAACCGCATCGCCAATCTGCTGCCTCGATATGTCTTTGTGTTTCGTGTGCATGACGGGCTCTTAAGCATTGAGCAAATTCATTGAGAGCGTCACGCATTCTTGCGACGTAAGCGAGTTTGACGTTGTAAGATTATGTTAGTCAGCGTTGCTGGAAGCGCGCGTCCTGTGCGACGCATCGAGTCCAAAAGAGCTTCAGTTGGATGACGAGGTCAATTGATCGACGTCAAATGCCGGCCCTTGATCTCGGTAACAATGGACGAGACGATCTCCCCTACCTTCAGCAGGAGGTTCCTGAGTACGTTCTTCCGAAAGCCGCCCTCACGCATAGCTCTCTGCCCCGTCGGGTTCTGGCTAACGGTGTTGCAGGGCAGCGCGTTTCCGCGGTGGCTGTTGCCGTTGTTCATCGATCAAAAGCAATGCAGTCAGTCCGCATTTTCGAAGGAGGTTTCTCACTTTCATTCGGCCCGGCTCGCGAAAATGGAAAAGCGTGACCCGCGACAGGGGGTGGAAGCGACGTCGATGCGGTGTCCCAGAATTCCGATAGCCTGGCGCACGATGAAGAGGCCAATGCCAAGACCATCGCATCGCGCAGGATCAAAACGGGTGAAAGCCTCGAACATTCGAGGCATCTGGTCCCCAGTTATGCCGATTCCAGTGTCATAAACGTCGATGCGGATCCTCTGGTCGGTGTGCCGGCAACCGACGAGAACGTGGCCACCAGGCTGTGTGTATTTGATGGCATTGCTGACCAAGTTGCGCAGAACGGTACCGAGAAGCAGAGCATCGCTCTCAATTGTAGCGCTAGTCGAGACCGTACGAACGCTGACTCCCTTTGTTAGAGCTGCGACTTTGTCCGCGCAGGTAACTTGCTGCAACAAGGGCTCGACCCGCACCGACGTTAGCTTCGCCCTTTTGCCGCTCTCGCAGAGTCGAAGGGCGGCGAGTAATTCATCAAGCTGATCCCTTAATCGCTCAACCGCGCTCTGACCGCACTGCAGCAGGCGCAACTCAGATGTCGTTCGAAGGCCGCGACCGAGAATATCGTGAACATTTTGGATGACTTGAAGTGGCTGCCTTAGATCGTGTCCTGCTATCGCAAGTAAAACTGACTCAAACTCCGACTGCTTGTGTGGTTTCGCCTTGGCCGTCATGCTCCAAGTCATGGGTCGCGTTGAGATCCGTGGGGTACCAAAAGCCGCGCTGCCTTCTGTCGCTTTGACATGTCCGTGTGTCTCGTGCATGACGGGCTCTCTTAGTTGGGAGGCATTGAACAAATCTGATTGAAAGCGTCGTGCAATCTCGCGACGTACGCGAGTTTGACGTTGTAAGATTGTGTTAGTCGTGCAGTTGAGGCGCGCGTTTCAAGCGACGCATCGGCTCCAACAAAGGGGAGCTTCAGCTCGATGAGGTGATCACATCGGTTGAAATGACCATGGCGACGGCCGTGTCGATTCTCAAATATCGTATCGATTACGAAGAATGATCAGTTGAACGATCAAATCGCTCAGGGGGGTGAAATAGAAGGCGAGCACCAGCGGATCAGGCAGGCCGCGCTTGTCATAGTTGCCATCGACATTGGCCGTCGCGATGAAGTTCCCATAGTGGCTGATCACCTTGGTTACGTTCATCGTCAGACTCTCGCCGATGATATCGCGCTTCGCCCACTCTCTGATGGCGGGCTTTCCCCAGTAGTCCCGTAACTGATCATTGACGAGAGCGTCCTCGGCGAAAGTGGCCAGCAGTCGCTCGAGATCGAAACTGTTGGTTGCTCCAACGTAGGCGGCCAACAGGGGTGGGAGGGCGACGGGAGCGTTTGGCGGAACGGAGGATTTCATCATGGTGTGGGTTCGAAAGATTCTGGGCAATTTGCACTTCACGACCATGCCAGATGGACGACGGCTTGGCCCGTTTGATTGCGTTAGAAAATGTTAGACGGGTGCAGGGAGTCCGGTTCCGCCGGGTCTCCAGGCGGAAAGAAATGTTGCGGAGGTCGTCGGCTTGGCGTGG
This sequence comes from Bradyrhizobium sp. LTSPM299, assembly GCF_000938235.1. Lineage (NCBI taxonomy): Bacteria > Pseudomonadati > Pseudomonadota > Alphaproteobacteria > Hyphomicrobiales > Nitrobacteraceae > Bradyrhizobium > Bradyrhizobium sp. LTSPM299. Next base: position 2,403 of record NZ_JYMU01000096.1, on the reverse strand, counting down.
AGCGGCTAACAAAGGCTATGCAAATCCTCAAGCAGCGTGCGCGCCAGCTTCATATCTGCGGTTTCGAATCCTTCGGTGAAGCGGTCGTAGACGAGGGCGAGCGTATGCCGGGCCTGATCGCGCTGGCCGTCTTCGGCGAGCAAGCGTGCCAGGGCCATCGCTGATCTCAGCTCCCAAGCGAGTGCAGATTGCGCGCGCGCGACAGTAAGCGCTTCTGTCAGGCAGTTCATGGCTGATTCACGGTCATGTTGTGCTACGAGAATCTGCGATTTGATCCGGAGCAGTTCGGACAAGTTAAATTCCACTCCACTATTTTTCGCGCGCGCAATGGCTCCGTTGATCGCAAAAAGCGCCTCCTTGAATTGAACGGTCTTGCGCAAACCTTCCGCCAACGCGCCGATGAAATCTGTGATGAGGAGATTGAACTGTTGAGCGCGCAGAGTCTCCAGCGCGCCCCGTAGCAAATCGAGGCCGGCTTCCGGCTCTTCGCGGGCGATGGCAAGTTCGCCCTTCAGCGCGATGCCGAGAACACGGTACGGTGCAAGCGAGTATCTTCCGGCGTATACGATCAGCTGCTCGATGAGGTCGCCGACTTTTAGTAAATCGCCGGTCCACAGTAGCAATGTCGAGACATAAACCAGCGAAACGCAGACTGAAACTGGGTGACCCCGGCTTGCCGCTTCATCGATGGCGTTTTGCACGAGTCTAAGTGCCTGATCGGAGAAGCCACGCAGCCACAAGGTGCGGGCAAGGCCGACGAGCGCGAAGATGCGCGGATCAAAACCGAAGAGGTGGGCATTGAAAGTACCGAGCTCAACCTCGAGTGCCATACCGCGCTCAAAATGCAGCTTTGCGACGGCTTGGTTGCCCATAAAGTGGTGAGTATTGCCCACTCCCCACTCCGCCCAGACGGTGCCGAACGGGTGCCTGGCAGCCTGCGCGATGATGCCGCCCTGTTCCGAGACCGGCAGGGCGCCGCGGATGTCGCCGAGTCGTGTGAGAAAAATGTTCAGACCGGCGAGAAGGCGCAGTTGGCGTGCGCGGTCCGCGAACGCTTCCGCAAGCGCAAGTCCCCGCTCGTATTCGGCGCGAATCTGATCGGTGTGACCCCTGGTGAACATCGACGCCAGCGCCAAGGCTTCCTGAAGGATCATCTCCTGTCTGGTGCCTCGGCTGGCGTCGTCGAGCGCGGCCAGCGCCCGTTCACACCAACCCCTGCATTCCTCGAATAGCGACAGTCCGAAGAACAGTGGCGCCGCCCAGGTGGCGAGCTCGACGCCGACCGCGGCATCGCCATGGTCTGACAGCGCCCATCCGAGTGCCGCCCGCACATTGCCGATATGCAGGGCGTACCCCGAAAGATCATGTTCGCCGAATAATGACTGGATGATCTCGTCGTGTTCGAGAAACCTGGAATAAAAGATCGCATGGCGCCGGGCGATGCGAGCCGCTTCGCCACGCGCTCCGAGTTTGGCAGCGGCGTAGGCGCGCGTGGTGTCGAGCAGCCGATAGTGTGTCGATTCGTTGATGGCAGTCGTGGATATCAGGGACTTCGCAACCAGGCTCGCGACCGCGTCGGTAGCGTCCGCATCGTCTGCCTCCGTCTCCGACGCAACGGAGCTGGCGGCCTGAAGCGTGAAGGCCCCGACAAAGAAAGACAGCCGGCACAGGACCACCTTCTCGCGCTCCGAAAGCAGGTTGTAACTCCAATCGAGCATCGCATTCAGCGTCTCGTGCCGCGGCAGCGCGGTGCGGCGGCCCTGCCAGAGCAAGCTGAAGCGGTTGTCGAGCAGCTCCGCGGTTTCACGAATCCCAAGGGAGCCGACGCGACTGGCCGCAAGCTCAATGGCAAGTGCGATCCCGTCAAGCCGGCGGCAGCTGCGGGCGACGATCGGCGCATCGATATCGCTGAGCTCGGCGCCATAGCCGCTCGCCGCGGCCCGTTCCATGAAAAGCTGGGCAGCGGGATACCGAAGCGCTTCCATGGCGGTCAGGCCGGCATCCTCGGGTGGACAATCAAGTGAGTACAATAGGTGGACATGTTCACCTTCCACCCGGAGCGCTTCGCGGCTGGTCGCCAGGATGTGCGCTTGTGGCGCCTCGCTGACGATGCGTTCGGCCAGTGCTGCCGCAACGCCGATCACGTGCTCGCAATTGTCGAGCACGAGCAGGATCCTCCTGTCGCCGATAAAGGCCAGCAGACCAACGACCGGATCCTGGGTTTGCACCGCGAACCCGAGCGCCGACGCGATCGCTGTCGGCACCAGTTCGGGATCGGTCAGCGCAGCCAGATCGATAAAGAAGACCGCGTCATGGAATCCATCACTCAGCGTATGAGCGATCGAGATTGCCACGGTCGTTTTGCCGATACCGCCAGGGCCGACGATGCTGACGAAGCGCCAC
>NZ_JYMU01000095.1:29021-29716 GCF_000938235.1 Bradyrhizobium sp. LTSPM299 | reverse complement strand
GGGTTAAAGCGCAGCGCTGCGCTGCAACCCTGCCCGTCGGCGAGACCGGGGTAGCAAGGGCAAGGGCGGCCGGAGTGGAGGGGGATCACCCGCCCAAGGGGGCGCGCGGCACGCGCGCGTCTGCACGCGCCTGCCGCTCATGTCGTCATTGAAAATTCTGCGAGGGCGCGGAAGACCGGGGATACCACTCCGGCCGGCGCCGGCTTCGGCGCTTCACCCTTGCGCGCGCGAGGGCGGAGCCCTTAGCGAGCATTATGCAAGGAGGCCGAAGGCCTTCTCTCCCTCTTTCTGCGCCGTTATGGTCATGAGCACAGAAAAAGCCCCGCCTCCGAGGAGGCGGGGCGGTTTGGTCCGGTTGGATCAGTCGCCGTTGCGGCGCGACCAGATCAGGATGAAGCCCTCGTCGCCCTCACCCTTCACCAGCGAGGCGTAGATCGGGGCCGGGAAGCTCGGATCGTCGAGCTTGACCGAGAGATATTCGCGCTCGGTCTCCCGCGCGGTTTTCCTCCAGGCGGCGCCGAATTCGGTGGCGCCGGCGAAGATGCGATAGTCGGGCGCCTTGTCGTTCTCCTTTTCGGTCGCGACGAACTTCGCCTTGACGTTGAGCGTGAGCGTCTTGACCAGACCGGTGTAGCCGTCGTCCGCTGCGGTGAAGGTTCCGATGGTAGCCATGGTGGTCTCCGTCTGTTGTCGGG
>NZ_JYMU01000095.1:28357-28971 GCF_000938235.1 Bradyrhizobium sp. LTSPM299 | reverse complement strand
GAGGCGTAGATCGGGGCCGGGAAGCTCGGATCGTCGAGCTTGACCGAGAGATATTCGCGCTCGGTCTCTCGCGCGGTTTTCTTCCAGGCGGCGCCGAATTCGGTGGCGCCGGCGAAGATGCGATAGTCGGGCGCCTTGTCGTTCTCCTTCTCGGTCGCGACGAACTTCGCCTTGACGTTGAGCGTGAGCGTCTTGACCAAACCGGTGTAGCCGTCGTCCGCTGCGGTGAAGGTTCCGATGGTAGCCATGGTGGTCTCCGTCTGTTGTCGGGCCGCGACCATCGCAGCCTCGATGGCGGTCCTTGGCCCGGGGAGCGATCGGCCCGCAGCCGTCAGGCCCGCAGCGCAGCGGAGGACGGCGGCAGACGGCTTTTTTGCTTTCCGCGAGGAATGCCGCCACTTCGCGGCAGGGGAAAAAAGCAGGCTTAGCCGTTGCGGGAAGGCGATCGAGGCGCAGCCGCCCCTCGGGCCTGATCCGTCCATTCGAGGTTGCGTGGGACGCGCCCATCAAACGGACCGATGGAGACCGCCATGACTGCCATCATCGTCGCCGCACAAGGGACTGCGTTACCGAACGGACAAAGACGTGCGTCCGCGCATCCACGGCGGCGAAGG
>NZ_JYMU01000095.1:0-28307 GCF_000938235.1 Bradyrhizobium sp. LTSPM299 | reverse complement strand
GTAGCCATGGTGGTCTCCGTCTGTTGTCGGGCCGCGACCGTCGCAGCCTCGATGGCGGTCCTTGGCCCGGGAGCGATCGGCCCGCAGCCGTCAGGCCCGCAGCGCAGCGCAGGACGGCGGTAGACGGCTTTTTTGCTTTCCGCGAGGAATGCCGCCACTTCGCGGCAGGGGAAAAAAGCAGGCTTAGCCGTTGCGGGAAGGCGATCGAGGCGCAGCCGCCCCTCGGGCCTGATCCGTCCATTCGAGGTTGCGTGGGACGCGCCCATCAAACAGACCGATTGAGACCGCCATGACTGCCATCATCGTCGCCGCACAAGGGATTGCGTTACCGAACGGACAAAGACGTGCGCCCGCGCATCCACGGCGGCGAAGGCGCGACCCCAGCGAACGACGGTGCATGATTTCGTACTGCGGCGTTGCAGGTCGCGCGCCTCGCAAGACCCGCGGAATCCAGCTCACAATCTCGATGTCAGAGATGACCGATAGGTCTGCCTGCCCCCGCCCACGCCTCCCTGGTGAAGGGAGTGGCGACGACAGCTTCACGCTGATCTGTTCCCACCGCAACGGTGACTGATCCAACCGGATCGATGCGACGTGCCGTTGTTCGGGCGGGTGTCCGAGCGCTGAGCACAACGCGCCCACGTCCGATTGACTTCAGGCCAAACCGCGTCCCGAATTCCGCTCGGGTCTGCGCCGGCATCAGCCGGTGCTTTACCCTGGAGCGTGAGAAGGGCGGAGCCCCTTAGGGCTAGAGTACTGGGCATGTTGGTTGCTGCAAGCCATCCCCTTGAGAAAAAGGCAGCCGACGCGAGGGCAGTGATAGCGACGCCGGCATGCAATGACGGCGGGACCGAGGGCGAGTGCCTCCGGCGAGCGACACACTTTTCTGCGCGAGTGATCGAAGCCGAATGGCCGAGACGCGACGCGGCTCGGTTCACGAGAGCCCGGTGCGGCACTTGCCGGACGCGCAAAAACGGAAATGACGCGCGAGCTGGGGCTCTGGATTTCATCGCGGGTTCGCGGGCGGCATCACTCCAAGCCTCGAGTTCCCGCGATTGCGAATCCCAGCCATGTGTTAGCAGCCGGAACGAATAACGGACAAAACGATTCGCCGTATCAGGAGCTATTCCTATGCTGATGACAAGTGAACGAAGGCCGGCGATACGGACGATGCGCGGATGGGCGATTGACGTGCTTCAGAACGCTGGCGCCATCCGCGAGTGCGAGGAGCACGGTTGGATGCAAGACCGGGCCGATCCGCATGCAAGGGAGCGGGCCTTTGATATCGCCCGCGTAGACCCGCCTGCAGGCGTCTCCCCTGATGCAGCGGCGGCCGAGGTTCGCGACGTGCTGAACGCGATCGGTGATACCTGCCCAGAATGCCCTCCTGATTAGAAGGACCTGCGCCAGGCATGACGGAAACTAACCCCGCGCGCGCCGCAGCGCGCCTTCCGATCGCTCCTTCTCCTTATCCCAGCGGGCTTTTTCCGCCTGCGATCTCTTCTCGAGAGCCTCGACCTCGGCCTGGATCGCGGCGGCCCGCTTCGCGTGCTCTTGCTCAGCCTTGTCCAGCGCAGCCTGCGCCTTGTCGACCGCCTGCTGCCGGCGTTCACGGTCCTTCTGCCTGGCGGTCTCTTCCTTCGCCTGTTCAAGCTGGCGCCGCTTCTGCTCCTTTTCGAAGGCGAGAGCGGCCTTTCGTTCCGCAGCCTTATCGACGGGGCGAGAGGAAGGCTTCTTCGTCTTCAGACCTTTCGACTTGCGGGCGGCTTTCGTTGGTCCGCCGCCGCCGAGATCGGTGGGCAGCTCGGCATGTTCGCTGAAAGGTCGGTCTGTTCCGACCGGGCGCCTGAGAACGACGCCGGGCTTTGCCATGGTCGCGGCGATGACGTCCGGATCGTGGCTCTCCTGCGCCGCGCCCTGATGGAAGAGATTGCTATCTGCGCCCCACGCTTCCAGAGCCGCTTTCATGGAGGGAGCGGCCATCGCCAGATCGAAGAAGCCCAGCGAAGTCTGGTAGGTCTTGAGTTTTTTCGCCATGAGACGTTTTCCCCGCACCACGGACTGACCGCTGCCATGCGATCAGCCGCGCTGTCTACCTCGCAAGCAGAGAATTTAGCGGGCGAACAGCGGCCGGCCCGTGAAATCTCGACAGAAGAAGCGCTCAACCGAGTTTCGCTGGCGGGAGATTGCTGGATCGACGACGGCGTGGGTATTGTTGCTTTGTCCTCCGCGACAGCGCGGGGTTCGCCCGGCGCTAACGGAGGCCGGCTCAAGCAAGGGAAAGCCGATGGCGACATCACTCTATGACCTCAGCGTGCCGACCTTCCTGCAGACCGTGAGCGCCGTCGCGGGCTTCCTGGGTCGCGCGGCCAGCCACTTCGCCGAGACAGCCGCCGACCCGGACGACTTCGTGCACGCCCGCCTCTTCGACGACATGGCGCCCTTCCATTTCCAGATCGAAGCCCTGGCGCACCATTCCGTGTGGGGGTTGGAGGCCGTGAAGACCGGCGTGTTCGCCCCGCCCGCCCTGGTCGGACCGATCCCGTTCGCCGACCTGCAGACCATGATTGACCAGGCGGAAAAGGCGCTGGAGGCGTTTACCCCCAATGAGGTCAACGGGTGGGCGGGCAAGGCCCTGGACCTCCAGATCGGCCCGCGGAAACTCGCCTTCACGCCGGAGACCTTCATTCTCTCGTTTTCGCTGCCGAACTTCCATTTCCACGCCGTCACCGCCTACGACATCCTGCGCACGCGGGGCGTGCCGCTCGGCAAGCGCGATTACGAGGGCCGGCTGCGCACCAGATCGGCCTAGGCCGACTTCCGCTGCGGTTTGGCCGCCGGCCTCTTGGATGCAAAGTTGGAAGGCTGGGCGCGCGACACGCAGGTGCGGGTTGCTCCCCTGGGATTGCATGCGTTGTTCGAGGGCCAAGCGCGCATGATCCAATTGCAATTCCTAACGTTCGGAATGGCCAATCCTCCTACAATGGATACGTTGAAGGACGCCGGCTATTTCAAGGGCGTGTACGGGGAAGCCTTCGATGGCTTTCTCAAAGCAACGAATTCGCCTTGGCCTAAACTCGTCGATGATCCTGTCGTCGCTCTTTTTCTTCTGATCGTCGATCTCGCGATCAACCCGACCGCGGGCTTTCCGCTCGATATCGAAAGTTTCGAGAATTTCATTATCGACGTCGATCCGGGCATTCGTTTTTTGCGGCTGTGCCAGTCGGTGCGAAACGAGCACCCTGAATTATTAGGCCGCATTACCGAGTATTCGCGTCAGGAGTATATGCAGGTCGCCGATATGCTAACGAAAGCATGTGGGTATGACCACCCGGGCGTGGCACTTTCGGTGATCGAGAGCTGGGCGACTGACATGCCTGGTGTTGTCGAAATTCTCTCAGAAAAGGAAACATTCCGGTTCGATCCCGGCAACGTCGTTGTACGCGTTCTGCTTTCCTATTTCGTTAGCTTCTCGATAGACAAGTTGAAGCATCCGGAATTCTTCTGCTGGGCAGGCGCGTGGCTCGCTGCGCCGCGTGTTTCCGATAACAGTCAGTCTCTCTTTCTCAAATATCTGTCCCTCTTTTCCGATAGGGCGGATGATGACGGCATTTTCCCTAGGAACATCCCTGGGAAAGCCCCAGAGGTCATCACGAAGACGCTCAGCAATTTCTACGCAAATGTCATCAACTATGATCTTACCCGCCAGTGGATTCTGAATGATGGGCCATTTCGCTACGACTTTGATTGGTTGACGCAAACCTATTCGAAGGCAGAGATGGCGGACTGGGCCAAGACACGGTTCGAGCAGATTTTCCGCGTTCATCCTGATGCTTTTGAAATTCTATCGAGTTAGTCAATTGCTTTAAAAAAATAATCATATAAATCATATACTTGCACGGCTCAATGCATGATTTTTCAATGAAAAAACTTGCAAAATAGTCAGTTCTGACTTATATTCGAAGCCATGACGAAGCTCGAAGCCCTCAAGAAGCACCTGAAGCCGGGCCATGCCTATCGACGGGCGGATTTGGCCCGATGGTCGACGTCTGTCGATCGGCATCTCAAGGAACTGGTCGAGAGTGGCACGCTCAAGAAGCTTTCGGGCGGGCTCTATGCCTATCCGAAGGAAACGGCTTTCGGTCCGGCTCCCGCTTCCGACAAGGATGTCGTGAGCGCCTTTCTGAAGGACGATACGTTTCTGCTGGCCTCACCCAATGCCTACAACGGCCTGGGCGTGGGAACGACGCAGCTTTATGACAAGACCGTCGTTTACAATCACAAGCGCCACGGAGAGTTTCAGCTCGGCAATCGCAAATTTGCCTTCCGCGTGAAGCCGCGCTTTCCAAAGTCGCTGACGCGGGAGTTTCTGCTTGTTGATCTCGTCAACAACGTTGATCAGCTAGCGGAAGCGAAGGAAGAAGTTCTCAAGCGGGTCGAGCAGCGCGCTGCGTCGTCCGATCGCCGCCGCTTGCGCCGCGCTGTCCGCGAGTATGGAAACGAGCGAACGAAGAAATTCTTCGATCGCGCGTTGAGGCCGAGCGAACTACGTGCCGCGTGATTTCCTCCACAATCATCCGCAATTCGCGGATCTGATCCGGATTGTGGCGGAAGAAAAGGGCATTGATCCAGCTCTGGTCGAAAAAGACTACTGGATCATGCACTGCCTTTATGGACTTGACGAGTTGGGCTTCATTTTCCAACTCAAAGGCGGCACATCGCTCTCCAAAGGTCATAAGATCATCAGCCGGTTTTCGGAAGACATCGATATTCTGATCGAACCGTTCCCAGGCCAGGATGTAAAAACCGGCAAAAAACAAAACAAACCGGCCCATATCCAGTCACGCAAGGACTTCTACGATTGGCTTGCTGGCGAGATCAAGATTGACGGCATCCCAAAGGTCGAGCGCGACGCCGAGTTCGATGATGTGCCGAACTATCGCAGCGCCGGCATTAAGCTGAACTACACGACGGTCGTCGAGGCGATGGAAGGCCTTCGGGAGGGCGTCCTCCTGGAGGTCGGTTTCGATACGGTAGCTCCGAACGCGCCAAAGGACATCAGCTCATGGCTCTACGACCGGGCTGCTGCAAGCAACGTGGACGTCATCGACAACCGCGCCATGGAGGTACCTTGCTATGACGCCGGTCATACCTTCGTTGAAAAGCTTCAGACCGTCTCGACGAAATTCCGAAAGCAGCAGGCGGATGGCAGCGATCCAGTCGGGTTCATGCGCCACTACTACGATGTCCATGAGTTGCTCAAACAGCCCGAGGTTCAGAAGTTCATCGGCACTAGCGCCTACACCGCGCACAAGCAGGCGCGTTTCCGGCAAGGCGACAACCAGAACATCGCCGAGAACGAGGCATTCATCTTGAGCGACGCGAAAACGCGAACACTCTACACCGACGCCTACAAGCGTAGCGGCGCACTCTATTACGCGGACAAGCCGACGTTCGAACAGATACTCGCCGAGATCGGCAAGTGGGCTGACAAGCTATAGCCCTCAGCTTTCCGACGTTTTGCCGCGCGTTCATGGCGTTCGCCGACCCAGCGTGCCGTCCTGGTAGGCGCGGATAAGGTCGGCATGGGAATCGGGGTGCTCGACTACGGCTCCCTCAAAGATGCACGCGCGCAGGCATTGCGCTGTAATCACTTCGAGATCGTAAAGCGGATCGTCACCGTATTGCTCGTAGTACTGGTGGTATCTACCGGAGTCGTAAACATCAGGCGCTCCACCATGGATCACCGAGTTGCGGAGCCGAAGAAGAAGCCTCAATCGGTCATAATCGAAGCCAGTTCCGCCGTTCTGCCCTATCGCATCGATTACAGCCTGGGTCGCCCGGCTTGAATCGCCGAAAATGGCATCCAACGTCATAAACAGCCAGGGAAAGCGCTCGTGTGAATCAAGTCCGGGCGCTTGGCTTTTGCGAATTCAGCATGCCGGAGTTCAGGTCATAGGTGGCGGCCGGTCCAGATCAAGGCTGGCGCGATCCACGAATGCGAGGAACACGGCTGGGCCAAGGACCGCGGATCCCCATGCCCGGGACCGCGCCCTTGATGCGGCACGCCAGGATCCGCCGCAGGGCGTCTCGCCCCATGCGGCGGCCGTTGCGATATTGGAAGTGCTGGATTCGATTGGCGATACCTGTCCGGAATGCCCGCCCGGCAGGCCACTTTAAAGCAGGGTTGGTACGCCAGAAGCGGCACGTCGCGCACTGCCCGTTAATTTAAGTCGCGAATTCAGCCTTCGCCTCGTGGCCGTCGAGAAACGTCAATAGCCCTGCCGCAAGCGGCAACAAGGAAAGGACAAGCAACCCGGTCGACGTATTGCCGGTTGTTTCCTTAACCCAGCCAATCAGATATGGCCCACCGAAGCCGGCGAGGTTCCCGATCGAATTGATCAGTGCGATCGCGCCGGCGGCTGCGGTCCCAGAGAGCCACGCGGTCGGTAGCGTCCAGAAAACCGCAAATGTGCAAAACATGCCGATTGCGGCCATGGTCAGCATGATCATCGTCGTAGTCGGATCAGTGATGTAGCTGGAGACGCCGAGCGCAAGCGCAGTCAGCAACAGCGGGCCACCAACATGGGCTACGCGCTCGCGGGTGGCGTCGGAGTGTCGTGCCCACAAGATCATGGCGATGGTGCCGAAAAGATAGGGTATAGCGGTGACAAAGCCGGTCTGCGCATTGGTGAGGCCGAATGCCTTGACGATCTGCGGCAGCCAGAACTGCATGCCATAGACCGCGCCCACGTAGCCGAAATAGATCAGGCTGAGCGCGATCCCTTTAGGCGACGACAGCACCTGCCCGAGCGACAAGTGCCCCGTGGCCTGCTTGGCGGCATTCTCGGCCTGCAGCTTTGAGGCCAGCCACGCCTTCTGCTCGGCGTTAAGCCACTCCGCTTTCTCCGGTCGGTCTGTCAGATAGAACCAAGTGACGATTCCGAGCAGCGCCGAGGGGATGCCCTCGATGACGAACAGCCACTGCCAGCCCTTCAGCCCCATAGCCCCGTCGAGCCCAAGCAGGAGGCCTGAGACCGGCGCCCCGATGACGGTGGACATCGGAACGGCGACAACAAAAGCAGCGAGGAATCGCCCGCGGTATTCCGCCGGGTACCAATAGGTTAGATAGAGGATGATGCCGGGGAAGAAGCCGGCCTCGGCAACGCCGAGCAGGAAGCGCAGGATATAAAAACTCCATTCCCCGCTGATCGTCGCCATCAGCGTCGAGATGATACCCCACGTCACCATTATGCGAGCGATCCAGCGACTGGCGCCAAATCTTTCCAGCGCGAGGTTGCTCGGCACCTCGAAGATGAAATAACCGATGAAAAAGATGCCGGCACCCCAGGCAAATACAGTCGGCGAAAACTTCAGATCTGCGTTCATGGTCAATGCGGCAAAGCCGAGATTGACGCGGTCGAGATAGGCAAAGAAATACGCCATCACCAGAAACGGAATCAGTCGCATCGAAATCGCGCGAATGGTCGAGCTTTCGAGTTCGCCCCGCCCCTCATTCGTGATGGCCTGGCTCATTCGCTCTCCCGGGCCGTTATTGTCCCCGCGTCACCGGAGGTTTCCGCATCGCGAATGCTCAACGCTCGCTCGATGCATTCGATGATGGCAGGGCCGCCGAAAGGCTTGTTTAGAAAGCAGATAGCCCCGCCCTCGATAGCCTTGTCGCGAACCCTTTCGTCAGGATACGCCGTGATGAAAATCATCGGTATTTTCGGCTCTTTTGCCGTCAGCACCTGCTGAAGCTCTATTCCGCTCATTCCCGGCATCTGAACGTCCGCGACGATACAAGCTGTATCTGCAAGGCCGTTCGCGCTTAGAAAGTCCTGACCGGACGCAAACGTTTTGGCCATGAGGTCCATCGACCTCACGATGTCAGCCACCGCAACGCGGACAGAAATATCGTCATCAATAATTGATACGATAGGAGGATGGGGCAAGAGCGCTCACTTGATGCATCGGAGCCCTCGACAGCAAAGGCCACAATTGACACTGACCCATCAGCGCTACGGAAAGAACTATACTTAGGTTTGGACGATCGAAATAATGTCGTTGCGCCCCAATGCTTCCGACATTTTGACAAGGTCAGCGAACGACTTGGCGTGCATCTTTCGCATGATGCTACCCCTGTGGATCTTGACCGTGATCTCAGCCAGTCCCATCTTCTCCGCTACTTGCTTGTTCATCAGGCCCGACGCGAGAAACGACATCGCCTCCTTCTCGCGGGTGCTGAGAGTATCGAAACAAGCCCTGATATCCGATGTCAATCGACGCGCCTCGCGCCGCTTACGATCCCGTTCCAACGCCGTCGTAACGGCATCCAACATGTCCTGCTCCCGATAGGGCTTGGTCAGGAAATCGATTGCGCCGGATTTCATCGCGCGAACCGACATTTGGATGTCGCCTCGACCGGTCAAAAATACGATCGGGATTTCAATTCCGGCTTCAGTAAGGCCTGCCTGAAAGTCCAGGCCGTTCAATCCAGGCATTCGGACGTCCAGAATCATGCAACTTGGCGCATCGGCACGCTTATGTTTCAGGAAATCGCCGGCGGCACTGAAGCTCTCGACCGAAAAGTCGACCGAACGAAACAGACTTGATAGCGAATTCCGGACAGAGGCATCGTCATCCACTACGTACACTACGGACCTTATTTGCGTCTTATTCATCGCGCCCCTCGGCATTAATCCTGTGGGCTGTCGTCCCGACGGATGAGTGCGGCTCGATAATTCCGCCGGCCTTCTTCTTCTGCTGTAGCGGAAGTTCAATTCGGATTGTTGTTCCCGCCTTCCCGGTCTTCACCGTCAAGCGCCCATCATGAGCCTCTATGATAGACCGGCTAATCGACAGCCCCATTCCGAGGCCTTTCGACTTTGTGGTGAAAAACGCATCGAACAGCCTGTCCACATGCTCAGGCTCTATGCCGCAGCCGACGTCTTGAACTTCAACGAATGCTTCATCTCCATGGCGTCCAGACCGGACCACGATCGTCCGATCTTCATCCGGCACGGTCTCCATGGCTTCAACACCATTCATGATTAAATTTATAATGACTTGCTGAAGCTGGACGCGATCACCGATAACCGGGGGAATTCCAGCGACAAGTTCCTGCTCTAGGCTCGCTCTGTGATTGCTCAATTCACGATTTATCAGCGCGATCGATTCCGAAACAATGGCGCTGATGTCCAGAGCGATCATCTTGGTGTCGGTCTTGTTCGAGAGGGCGCGAATTCGGGCGATGATCTCACTCGCGCGATTGCAATCGCTGATGATGGCCTCCACCGACGAGCGGACCTCGTCGAGCCGAGGTGGGCTCTTGTTCAGCCATCTCAGGCAAGCCGTGCCGCTGCCGACTGCGCCTGCGAGAGGCTGATTCACTTCGTGAGCAATCGATGCCGTCAATTCCCCGAGGGTCGTAACCCGAGTGACATGCGCCAGATCGGCCTGAGCCTTCCGAAGCGCGGTTCTCGAAATTTCGGATCGTACCACGGAAGTCACATCGGTGCCGCCGCCCCTGTAACCGAGAAAGCCACCCTGTGAATCGTATCTCGGGATCCCGCTTACCGAGATGTAGGCGATCGAATCGTCATTCAGCAGGACGCGATAGACAAAATCACGAAACGGCTCATGGGCGGCCAGCATGGCGATATGGACCTTCCATTTCTCCGGCTCCAGCTCGAGATCCACGGCGACTTCCCAACGCGTCAGACCGATTCGTTTCGGAGCCGCGATCGAGTCGAAGAATGGGCGTTCGTCGGGCATGTAGGTGAACCGATGGTCCGGACCTGTTTCCCAGTACCAATCCGATGTGGCTTCGTTAAAGGCACGGAAACGCTGCTCACTGTCTCGGAGAGCCCCCTCAAAGCGCTTGCGGTCTTCGATGTCGGTATGAATTCCGTACCATCGAACAATTTTGCTGGCATCGGCAGGAAACGGTTGGGCCGAAAATTGAAACCAGCGATATTCGCCGTCCGTCCGCCTTAAGCGGTGTTCGCCTGTGAAAGGCTGGCCAGTCTTCAAGTGTACACGCCATTGCGAAACCAACGCGGTCATGTCGTCCGGGTGAACCGCTCTGGCCCAACGATGGCCAGCAAGTTCATTGATTGTCAGGCCGGTATAGTCGCGCCAGGTGCGATTGACGAATTCAGGCGTTCCATCTGCCAGATAGCAGGTTGCGACGGCAGGCATCGTATCGAGGGCAGCCCAAACGTCGCCTTCAAAACTCGAAGTGGGGACTTCAGCGGGACCGGTTGAAGACATCCTAGGCCTCTCGCTTGAAAACGCCCTCGCCGTTTCCAAGATACCGGCATCAGATGACTTGCGCGCGGCTGACCAACCTGACCCGCGAAAGTCTACAAGAGCCGTCGTCGGCTGTATATGAGGCAGATTCAAGCGAGTCTCGCCAAATCACTGCGAGATGCAGCAGATCCGGAGCATACGATGGTATGTATCGGCCCTAGAACGTATGATTGCTAGTCTCGTGGCCTGCCCTAAAAATGTGTCCACTTTGATAAAGCGCAGCAAGTTAAGCCAGCCAACTCGCAATAACTGACATCGGATCATGCAACCGAACCGGACGGGGATTCAAGATGACCGGTATCAAAGAGAATACCGGCGCACCTTCATACACAAGCCGTCAGCAGGAGCCGGTTCGATTGCCAGGCGATGCCGCAAAAGGAAATCGCGAGAAGCTTTTGCCGGTGGACGCGACATCGATCGACGCCATCATGAGCGGGCGGTTTCGATTGGGCGAGGCCCCTACTCTGGCGGCTCCATCCCTTTCGGATAACCCGATCGCGTTCACCCGGCTGCGGTGCGACAGCAACGAGCACGGCCTTGCAGGACCAGTCCCCCCCGAGGGCTCATTCGCATTCCAAGTGATGCTTAAGCCGGTGCAGTCGTGGGAACTGCGTACAAATCGCGGCCACGGATCACTGCCGCCCACGAAGCCCGGTGACACATTCCTTTTCGACCTGTCGGAGAATCCGCAGCTTCTTCTGCACTCCTCCTTCGACATGGTAAGGTTTTATATGCCACGCTCTGCGCTGGACTCCCTCGCCTATGGACGGGGCCTGCGCCGGGTGGCCGGTCTGCGGGCCCCGCCCCTCGGCGCGCACGATCCTGTCATGTACGGGATGGCCCAGGCGATGGTGGCCAGCATGAGCAACGTTGGCACAGCCCAGCCGATCTTCGTCGAGTACATGGCGTTGGCGTTTCACGCACACGTCGTACATGCCTACGGCAGCGTGCCGGAGCGCCAGACCGTCAACGGCGGTCTGGCGCCGTGGCAGATGAAGCGCGTCGCGGAGGCAGTCGAGGCCAATCCTGGCTTGAACCACACGATCAGTTTGCTGGCAGAGGAGTGTAATCTGTCCAGCAGCTATTTCTCCCGCGCGTTCAAGGAGACGACCGGGTTGGCGCCGCATCAATGGCTCACGCGCAAGCGAGTGGAACACGCCCGTAGACTGCTGTCGCAAACCAGCATGGAGCTTTCTGAAATCGCTCTGGCCTGCGGCTTTGTCGATCAGAGCCACTTCTCCCGGGTGTTTGCGAACCAGGAGAAGCGCAGCCCCGGAAAATGGCGGAAGCTCGCGCTCTAAAGTTTAAGGCAGCCTCACAATCCTTCATTCTGAAGTGGCGGACACGATCAGACGCGTGAAGGCGTTAGCGCGTGGGTCCACGTTCGTGGCGCCATATCGCGGAAGGAAAATGCCATTTCGGGCGGTTTGCTGCAATCGCCCGACCGACTGTCATCCTATGAATCGGCCACGCTGATAATGGCTTTCGGTTTCGAACAAGACCGATCGCAACATCCGCTGCTCGACCACACCTTTTCGAGCGAGCCTTCAAGGAGAACATCCGATGAGCGACCTTTTGGAAATGGCTGTCGAAGCCCACGGCGGGATCGAGCGGTGGAACGAATTCAACACGCTTCGCGCAGAGGTTTCGATTGGCGGAGCGATTTGGGAGGTCAAGCAGCAGCCTGGATTGTTGTCGGACAAGACGTTCGAGATCCAGACCAAACAAGAGCGGCTCTCGATCACGCCCTTCTCCTCCCCCGGCCTGGCCGCGGTATTCGTTCCGTCGCGCCAGACGCTGGTGAGATCGGACGGCGCCATCGTGGAGACTCGTGACGATCCGCAAGCCTCATTCACGGGACAGGTTCGCGAGACGCCCTGGGACAAATTCCATGTCGCGTTCTTCGCCAGCGAAGCGCTCTGGACCTACCTCACGTTGCCGTTCCTTTATACGTATCAAGGATTCGAGTGCGAGGAGATCGATCCTTGGGAAGAAGACGGCGAGCAATGGCGCCGGCTGAAGGTGACGTTTCCAGACCGCGTCGTCAGCCATAGCAAGACGCAGATCACACATTTCGGGCCCGATGGCCTGATGCGACGTCACGACTATACGGTCG
The DNA here is from genome assembly GCF_000938235.1 of Bradyrhizobium sp. LTSPM299. Classification (NCBI taxonomy): domain Bacteria; kingdom Pseudomonadati; phylum Pseudomonadota; class Alphaproteobacteria; order Hyphomicrobiales; family Nitrobacteraceae; genus Bradyrhizobium; species Bradyrhizobium sp. LTSPM299. The sequence continues at coordinate 15,877 of NZ_JYMU01000095.1, read as the reverse complement.
ACATTCTGGGCGGCGCCACCGGCGCAAACTACTCAACAAACTACCGAGAATTCCAGGGCATCAAGATGCCGACCACGCGCCGGATCTACGCCTACGACGAGGCGATGCAAAGGGTCCCCGAACCGCTGTTGGTCGCGATCGATTTCAGCATGTTCACCTTCAGCTAAGTCACCGAAACCCTCCTACCCTGCGGCGGTAACACAAATGTCCAAGACGATTGAGGAAACAAACAAGGCGCTCGTGCTCAACGCATTCGATGCGCTCTTCAACAGGCGAGATTATACGGCTGCGGCGCAGTTCTGGTCGCCCGATTACATCCAGCATAGCGCTCACATCGGCCCCGGCCGCGACGGCCTCTTCAATCTGATCAAGAACACGCCGGCGATGCTGCGATACGAACACGGAGCCATCGTCGCCGAAAACGATCTTGTGATCGTCCACGGAAGATTCTCGGGTCATGGCAGGCCGCGCAGTTGGATCGCGGCCGATGTGGTCCGGATCGCAGACGGCATGCTCGCGGAGCATTGGGACGTTTTGCAGGACGAAGCAACCGAAGCAGAGTCGCAAAGCGGCCGGCCCATGTTCGGCACGGAATTCTCCGCATAGCCATCCAGCGGCTTCAGGTCGCCAAACACCGGCGTCGGGCCAACGATCGTTATCGAAAGGACCAACCTCCATGCCGGCAGATATCCTTTTCACACCGATCAAACTCGGTGCTCTCGACCTTCCGAACCGCATCGTCATGCCGGCATTGACCCGCATGAGAGCGGGTCCAGGTGGCGTTCCTACGGCGTTGAATGCCGAATATTACGCGCAGCGCGCCTCGGCGGGTCTGAATATCACCGAAGCAACCGCGATCAGCGTTCAGGGGCACGGCTATCCGAATATGCCGGGTATTCACAGCGCGGCACAGGTCGCGGGCTGGGGGGCGGTTACGGATGCCGCCCACGAGCGCGGTGGTCGCATCGTCCAGCAGATCGTGCATCACGGCCGCTGGTCTCATTCTTCTTACAATACGGATGGCAGCCTGCCGGTAGCGCCCTCGGCAATCACACCGCCTGGCCATACTTATACCGCCCAATCCACCCAGGTCCCCTTTGAAACGCCGCGCGCCCTGGAGGCCTCCGAGCTTCCATCCATCATCGATTCTTTCCGGCAGGCGGCGCGAAATGCGATCGAGGCGGGTTTCGATGCTGTTGAAGTTCACGGCGCGAACGGCTTCCTCCTCGACCAATTCCTCCAGGACGGAAGCAATCAACGGACGGACGACTACGGCGGGTCAATAGAAAACAGGTCTCGGCTGTTGCTCGAAGTGATGGACGGGATATCAAACGATATCGGTTCGGATCGAGTTGGCGTCAGACTTTCACCGCACGGAAATCTCGGCGGCCTCAGCGACAGCGCCACGCTTCCCCATTTCAGCTACGTGATCGCGGAGCTCAGCAAACGCCGACTAGCCTACCTTCACCTGATTGAGCCGAGGGCATCGTCGGCAGGGATCGCGGATGATGCGAGCGTCGATAGCGCAAACAACGCAAGTCTTTTCCGCAGGATGTTTGTAGGGCCGGTCATTACCGCAGGCGGATATACCGCGACGAGCGGCGTAGAGGCCATCTCATCCGGCCTGGCCGACGCCGTGGCCTTTGGCCGGATGTTCATCGCCAATCCGGACCTCGTCGAGCGGATCCGGTTGTCTGCCCCTTTAAACAGGTTTGATCGCGCGACTTCCTACGGCGGCGGAGCCCGGGGCTACATAGACTACCCCAGGTTCATGGAGTTGGCCGATGTCGAATGATCAACAACCACCCACGACGCAGTCCTGGGGGAACGATCTCGCACCTGGACACGCCTGGTCGGAAATCATCAAGCGACCAACCCTCGACGAATTTTCCGTTGCTTTCACCGCGGACGTAGCGCTTGACGCTTCAGTGTTGCCCAGAACGGTTCGAGGCGCGCCGGACATCCGGGCGGTCTTCGATGCGACAAGAGAAATGTATGACACGATCGCATTCAGCCGCGAAGAAAGCAGTACGTATAGGACGTATCTTGAATGGGATGGCGTGTTTGGAGGCCATCTGGTCGCCGGCGCAACGGTCCTCACCAAAGATGCGGCCGGTTTGATTGAAAGTATACGCCTGTATCACCGCCCGCTCTTCTTGGTGAACGAGTTTTCCGCCGATCTGCTGCGCCGACTCGCCGGAAAGATGATGGTGGATGTCCTGCGGCAATGATTGTTCCGAGTCGAATCGACCTACGCATTAAAAAGCACACGCATCCCTGGACACGCATGAACGTACGTCGCTCCAGCAGAAAACGGAGGAAGAATGACCTGATTACAGAACTTCGACGCTGACGCATTCGTCGAAATCCCGATAGCGGCAGCAATTCAAAAGTTTCATCCAACGAGGAGATAGTTATGTCGGAAAAGCCAACGATTGTTCTAGTCCATGGTTTCTGGGGTGGTGCGGCTCATTGGGCCAAGGTCATCCCGATACTGGTGCGGAAGGGCTACGACGTCCATGCCGTCGAGAATCCCTTGACGTCGCTCTCGGACGATGCCGAGCGCACCCGCAAAATGATCGCCGCTCAGAAGGGTCCGGTACTCCTGGTAGGGCATTCCTATGGCGGCGCCGTGATCACTGAGGCGGGTAACCACGAGAATGTGGTCGGCCTTGTGTATATCGCCGCTTTTGCGCCAGACGCGGGCGAAAGTGCGGGGAGCGTCGCGTCGCGTCAACCGTCGGTCGCCGGCGCCAATCTCTTTGCCGATGACGATCAGTACCTCTGGATCAAGCAGGACAAATTCCACGAAAGCTTCTGTCAGGACCTTACTCCTGAAGAAGGCCTCGTCATGGGCGTAACCCAGAAGGCGCCGCTCCTTGGCACGTTCGCGAACAACGTGACAGTTCCGGCGTGGAAATCAAAACCGTCCTGGTACCAGATTTCAAGCGAAGATCGAATGCTTCCTGCGGACATCCAAAAGTGGATGTCGGCGCGAATGAACCCGAAGAAAATCATTACGCTCAATTCAAGCCACGCATCGCTTGCTTCGAAGCCAAACGAAGTGGCTGCGCTGATCGACGAGGCTGCCATCGCGACGTCCAAGGCGCGGCTCGTCGCCTAGGAAGTCGAATCCAAACACGCAAGCAGTCACCGAAAAGGATCCCGCGCGGCCAAACCAGCGGCCGCGCGAGGTCAGGCGCCCAGAGAATTTCAGTGCAGGAATCCCATCGAGGAATTTATTGTCATGCGCTTGCTGCCAATCCATCCATCCAAATTCAGCCCCGATCAAAAGGAGCTTTACGACGACATGCGCGCGGGCATCGCGACCGGTTTCAATTCGTTCAGGACGTCGCTTGACGATGGCTCGATGATCGGCCCCTGGAACGCCTCGCTGCATCATCCTGCGATCGGAAAAGCCTTCTGGGAACTGACCAAGGCCATAAGCTCATTCGGAATGGTTTCCGCACACGTCAAGGAGGTCGTCATCCTCGTCGTAGGCGGCTTTCACAAGGCAAGCTATGAGATCTACGCCCATGTCACGGTCGCCGAACATATGGGCATGCTGCCGGCTCGGATATCCGCACTGCTCGCGAATGTAAAGCCGAACGATCTCTCGGGCGAGGAAGCGATAGCATTTGACCTCGCCTTTGGCCTCTGCCGCGGCGGGCCGTTGCCGGAAGTGACTTGGCGCCTCGCTGTCCAGACCTTCGGCGAAGTTGGGGCGGCTCAGCTCGTTTATCTGGTCGGCCTCTATGCCTTTGTTTCGACGGCGCTCAATGGATTTGACGTGCCGTCGCCAGATCAAGTGTCAGCGCGTACCCCGCCGCCCCCTGAATTGGAGCGTGGTTTGTCCCGCTTCCAATGACCCAACCCCCTAAACCCCTCAGAAGGACTGTCATCATGAAAATGCTTATCAGAATGCTTCTCGCCGCCACCTCACTGACAACGGCTGTTGGCTTAACCTCAAGCGAGGCCGCGCCTGCCGGCACGATCAAGAATGTTGTGCTGGTGCGTTTGCAGACGGCTCAGGTTGGAAGGCGGTCGCCGAAATCCTTCGCAAGCGCGGATTCAGCGTCAGTATCGTGCAGCCACCCGAGACATCACTGGAAGAAGACGTCGCCGCCACCAACCGCGTCCTCGACGGGCTTGATGGTCAGGCCGTGCTGGTCGGCCACAGCTATGGCGGCATGATCATCAGTGAGGCCGGCAACAATCCGCATGTAGAGAGTCTCGTCTATGTCGCGGCCCTGGCGCCCGATGTCGGTGAGAGCGCGGGCCAGTTGCTTTCGAGCAAGCCGGCGGCGACCAATTTCATCGTGCCTTCGAAGGACGGGTTCCTGACGATCCTGCCGGCGCATTTCCAGGACGCCTTCGCCGCCGATCTTCCCAAGGCCGAAGCCGAGTTTATGGCGGTATCGCAAGTTGCGACATCGGGCAAGGCCCTATCCGCCGGAGCGATTTCTCCAGCATGGAAGAACAAGCCGAGCTTTGCAGTGGTGGCGAAGAACGACCGTTCGATCAATCCGGATCTCGAACGCTCGATGTATGCGCGGGCCCATTCGAAGACGACGGAAATTGTGGCCAGCCACGCGGTCTACATCTCGCAGCCTGACGCTGTAGCCAAGGTCATCGAGCAGGCCGCGGCCGCCGCTACTCAGTGAGCTTTGTCTAACCCTGTGGGTCGGCAGCACGCCGACCCACGCAAATCGCGGATCGGAGTTGTGCCATGTCCAAGCTATATTCAGGCGTCCAGATCGGTGCCGTACATCTCGATCACCGCATCGTTCAGGCACCGTTGACCCGACTTCGCTCCGAGCAGCCTGGCGACGTACCCAGTCCCATGATGGTCGAATACTACGGTCAGCGCGCACATAAGGGCGCGCTCCAGATCGCCGAAGCAACCACCGTTTCGGTGCAAGGGCGTGGCTATCTGGGGGCGCCCGGCATCTATAACGATGCACAAGTCGCTGGTTGGCGTAGGGTCACGGACTTGGTGCACTCGAAAGGTGGCGTCATCTTTCTCCAGCTTTGGCACGTCGGCCGGCAGAGTCACGTCTCGATGACCGGCGGCGTTGCGCCGCTGGCGCCATCGGCGGTCCCAGTAGAGGACCTCGTTTTCACGGAGCAAGGCTGGATCAAGTCATCTCCAAGCCGCGCGCTGGAAATCTTCGAAATCAAGGAAATTGTCGAGCAATTCCGCCAGGGTGCAATCCATGCAAAACAGGCCGGTTTCGACGGTGTAGAGATCCACGCCGCCAACGGGTACCTGATCGATCAATTCCTTCAAGACGGATCGAACCACCGGGACGATGTCTACGGTGGATCGATCGAAAACAGAGCCCGCCTGCTGCTCGAGGTGACGGAGGCTGCTGCTACTGTCTGGGGCGGCGATCGTGTCGGAGTCCGCCTCGGGCCAAGCGGTACTTTCGGCTCGATGTCGGACAGCAATCCGGACGCGTTGTTCGGCTATGCGGCGGAGCAGTTGAACCGCTTTGGTCTTGCTTACCTTCATTTGATCGAACCTCGCATCGTCGGCTCGGAACTTCGGGCCGACGGTCTGCTGCCGGTTGCCGCGCATCAGCTCCGCCGGGTCTTCAAAGGACCGATTATCGTGGCCGGCGGTTTTGATCGCGATAGCGCGGAAGAGATCGTCGACCAAGGCGACGCCGATCTCGTCGCCTTCGGCCGGCACTTTGCGTCCAACCCTGACCTTGTCGAACGGCTTCGGCGCGGTCTGCCACTCAGCCCGTATGACCGAAGCGCGTTCTATGGTGGCGATAAGAGGGGATACACCGATTATGCCCGCTACATCGACACAGCGCTGGTCGCTTAGCCATGGACAGCTTCATATATCTGAGCGCGTTTGTTCGCGCATTGGAGGCCCGCAACTTCACCGAAGCAGGCCAGCAGTTGAGCATGCGTTCGCAACCAGGCCGCGGACAACTTCAAGATCCTGCTTTGATTTGAGGTCGAAGACCGCACTCCGTTTATTGCGGTTCACCGAAAGGAAAATCGCTCCTTGGCCGTTGACGAACGGCGGCCCCAGCGCTCGCCCAAGGTCACCGCTTGGCGCTTCGATCTTCAAGACATCGGCGCCCCGGTCGGCCAACATCATGGTGCAGATCGGTCCCGCGACGATTTGCGTGAAATCGATCGATTATCCCGACGGCGCGAGTCCAACCTGCCGAGACGCCCTCGATCTTCACCGAAAAGCAAGATCTGTGGCTCGACCGGCATGCATTGAATTTTCCGGCTAGTCATTAGTCTTTTGGTAAGGGCTTCTTGACCGGCGAGCGTGTGGAACGGCGGATTAACGGCAGTGCTTGCGGCGGACGTCGCCGGTTCTAAATCGAAAGCAAGCTTATTCGGATCAGTCGCGCAGCTTCTGCGCCCGGTACGCGCTTGGCGTCGTTCCCACCGCCTTGCGGAAAGCGCGGTTGAAGTTCGCCTGCGACGAAAATCCGGTGGCGTAGGCGATGTCGACCAGCAGCCGATCGCTCGCCAGCAGCAGCCGTTTCGCGAGATCGAGGCGCTGGCGACTGACGTATTCATGCGGCGCCGTTCCGGTGGCCGCTTTGAAGCTGCGCGAGAAGTGCGCCGGGCTCATGCACGCCACCGACGCCAGTTCATTGACGGTGAAGGCGCGCTCGACAGAGGCGTTGATGAATTCCGTCACGCGCGTCAGGCGTTTCAAATCAAGCGGCTTGTCGGCGCTGCTGAATCGTTTCAGACGAACGGCCGTCGCCGAATAGGTGTGCACCAGATGAGCCGACAAGGCGTTTCCGAGACTCTCGATCAGCAGCCGGCCGGTGGAGGTCTCGGCTTCCATTTCCCTCAGAATCTGGTCCGCGACGTACTCGATGAATGGATCTCGATCGATAGCGGCGTACCGGATCGATATTCCCGAGGGGTCGATATCGAGATCGTTCAGCATCGTTTCGTCGAAAGGTTTGCCCGGCAGGAAGATGTGAAGGCATTCCTGCATCGGATTTTCGATATTGATGAAGTCCTCGCTGATCCCGGCCGGGCAAAGCCACACGGTGCCTTTCTTGCTCACGGTCCGTTGGTGCATGCCTGCGCCTCGCCGATCCACGAGCGAGTGACCGCGCAGCTGGATGGCGATTTCCGTGTCTCGCGGCAGCTGCGGCGGCAGCTCTCCTGCCTCGTGGCTCCATATCTCCGCGAGAAGGTGCGACCATCGCCGGTCGTTTGAAGTCCGAAGCATTCTGCCGGTAACATATTTATCGACAGAGTTGCCAAGCGTACCCATCGTGAATCTCCATCGAGGAAGCGCGACGTGGTGGCAACGGTATTGTCTGACCTAAGTCTGACTTAGGCAACTAATATGCCAAAATGTGATGTGCGCGTCCATCGACCCCGGCGCGCTCGAAGTAGCCAGGGTGTGCAAGAAACGGGCAAACCCGACCGCTCGCGACTGTCCGGACTGCCAGGGCGTCCGCAGTTTAGGAAAAGAACCCCGCATATTCTGAGAAGCCAGCCGGTTCCCGTCGCTGCAGTCTCGACTCCATGGATCACGAAGCGGAGGAACCCATGGCCCGTATCACGGTAGTTGGCGCATGCCCACATGATTGCCCGGACACCTGCTCGATCCTGACCACCGTTGAGGACGGAAAGGCCATCGCGGTGCGGGGCAACCCCGATCATCCGTTCACCCGCGGACGTCTGTGCGTCAAGGTCAACAACTACGAGGAGCGGGTCTACAGCGACAAGCGCGTGCTCAATCCGTTGAGGCGGGTGGGCCCCAAGGGCTCCGGACAGTTTCAGCGGATCTCCTGGGACGAAGCCCTCGAGACGATTGCCACGCGGTGGAAGTCAATCATTGCCACGGACGGCGCGCAGGCGATCCTGCCCTACAGCTACCTCGGCACCCAGGGCATCATCAACGGCCTGAATGTCGGTGATCCGCTTTTCAACAAGCTCGGCGCCACCGTGTCGGAACGGACCTTTTGCGACTCGGGCTCGTGCACCGCCTACATGATGACGATCGGTCCTACGCCCGGGGTCGATCCCGAAAGTTTCGTGCACTCGAAATATATTCTGCTGTGGGCGTGCAACACGCTCGGCACCAACTCGCACCACTGGCCGTTCATCGAGCAGGCCAGGAAGGCTGGCGCCAGGCTGGTGGTGATCGATCCGGTGCGAACGCGCACCGCAAGGCTTGCCGACTGGCATATTCCGATCCGCCCGGGCACCGATGCGGCGCTGGCGCTGGCGATGATTCACGTCATCATCAAGGAGAACCTGGTCGACCGCGACTACGTCGACAGGCACACCGTCGGCTACGACGAACTGACGGAGCGGGCGTCGACCTACACCCCCGAGTTCGCCGCCCGGGAAACCGGCATTCCGGTCGAGGACATCGTCAAGCTGGCACGGGAATACGCCACCACGCCGCCGGCGGTGGTGCGCATCGGCGTCGCCGTGGAGCGCCATGCCGGTGGCGGTCAGACCGTGCGCGCAATCGCCTGTCTTCCGGGATTGATCGGCGCCTGGAAGCATGTGGGCGGCGGCTTGCTGCAACTGCCGATCTGGGCCTTCCCGGTGAAATGGGAGGTTCTGATGCGGCCCGACCTGCAGCCGGAAAAAATGCGGGTGCTGAATTCATGGCGGCTTGGCTCGGCGCTGAGCGGCGAACTCGGCTTCGACCCGCCGATCAAGGCCCTGTTCGTCTACAACGCCAACCCCATGGCCATGGTGACCGAGCAGGCCAAACTCGAACAGGGTCTCGAACGAGAGGACCTGTTCACGGTGGTCAGCGAACACTTCCTGACCGACACGGCCAGATACGCCGACATCGTATTGCCGGCAACCACCCAACTGGAACAGAAGGACATCATGTTCTCGTGGGGGCATCTCTATCTGTCCTACAACAATCCGGCCATCGAGCCGCTCGGCGAAGCGGTGTCGAACACCGAGCTGTTTCGTCGCCTGGCGAAAGCCATGGGCATCGAGGACCCGTCCTTCTACCGGACCGATGACGAGATGATCGAGGCGTCGCTGGACTGGACCAACCCGGTGCTGCAGGGAATTTCCCTGGAGGACGTCAAGGCCAAGGGCTATACGCGGCTCACCGTGCCGTCGGCCGACGATTGGGCGCCGCACCGCGAGGGTAATTTTCCGACGCCCACGGGCAAGTGCGAATTCAAGTCGACCATCACGGGCGGCGGCAACTTCGTCGTGCCGCTGTTCCGGCAGGGCTACAACGGCGACCAGGACGGCACGCCGGTGGATGCTTTGCCACACTACATCCCGCCGAACGAGAACCCACAGACGACGCCTGCACTCGCCAAGCGCTATCCGCTGAGCCTGATCACGCCCAAGAGCCACGCGTTCCTGAATTCGAACTACGGCAATCTGCCCGCGCAAACCGCCCAGGCAGGCGAGGAGCAGTCGGTGTTCCTTCACCCCGACGACGCCTTGCAGCGCGGCATCGTGGCCGGAGCGCCGATTCGGGTATTCAACGACCGCGGTGCGTTCGAGGCCTTCGCTAGCATTTCGCCTGATGTCATGCCAGGCGTGGTCATGGCGCCGGCGGGATACTGGCATCGGTCCAACCGCAAGGGAGCGACCGTTCACGCGCTCACGCCACCCGCTTACGCCGACCTTGGCCGGGCGCCGACCTTCTCGGACGTGCTTGTGCAGGTCGGCAAGCTCTGAACGACTTACCCGGGACAACGCGATGGCATATGTGGTCACCGACAACTGCCGCGGCTGCCGATATACGGAATGCGTCACCGTATGTCCGGTCGAGTGCTTTCATGTCGATGAGAAGATGACGTACATCGATCCGGAGAACTGCATCGACTGCGGCGGCTGTGTCCCGGTCTGCCCGGTCGGCGCCATCGAACCTGACTACCGTCTGGCCGCCGACAAGAAGTTCTGGATCGACGTCAACCGCAAGCGCGCGGCCGAAACACCTGTCCTCACCGCGCGCTTGCCGCCACTGCCCGGCGCCGATGCGCGTCGGCAAGAACTCGGACGATGACTAAGTCCGATCTTGACCGGACCGATGCGGACGGCTTTCGCGTCGCGGTGATCGGCAGTGGCCCAAGCGGCTTCTACGCGACAGAAGCGTTGCTTCGCTCGGGCACGCCGCTCGCCGTCGACATGTTCGAGCAGCTTCCGGTGCCTTACGGACTCGTTCGATTTGGAGTGGCTCCCGATCACCCAAAGCTCAAGCTGGTTACGACATCCTTCGACAGAATCGCGAAGGCGCCGGGGTTTCGTTTCATCGGTGGGGTTGCGGTCGGACGCGATGTGTCGATCGACGAGCTGCGCGACAGCTACGACGCGGTAGTTCTCGCCACCGGCGCCGATATCAGCCGATCGCTGGGTATCCCCGGCGAAGGCCTTCCCGGCAGCCATCACGCCGGCGATTTTGTCGCCTGGTACAACGGCCATCCCGATTACCGTGACTGCCATTTCGATCTCGGCTGCGGAGCCGCGACCGTGATCGGCCATGGCAATGTGGCGCTCGACGTGGCGCGCATTCTTGCCAAAACCGCCGACGAGCTGCGCCGGACAGACATCGCCGCGCATGCGCTCGAGGCTCTCGCGGAAAGCCGCATCCGCGAAATTCGCGTCGTCGGGCGCGGCCGGCCGCTACAGGCGAAGTTCAGCGCCAAGGAACTCCGCGATTTCCTCGAGCTCGAGACCTGCGACACGACCATCGACAGCCGGGACGTCGTGCCGGATGAGTTTACGCCGGACAATCCACAGGATCCGGAACTAACCGAAAAGCTGGCGCTGCTCCGCACATTTTCGCAGCAGGCTTTGACCAAGCCGCGGCGGTGCACATTCCGGTTCGGCCTGTCGCCCGTTGCCATCAGGGGACAAGGCCGGGTGGAGGCGATCGATTTCGCCCAACCATCAAGTGTGATCGAGAACATCGACTGCGGCCTGGTGTTTCGCAGCGTCGGCCGCCGCACCGCCCCGCTCGACGGTGTTCCCTATGACGACGTTCGGGGCGTGCACGCCAACATCGACGGGCGCGTTGCGATTGGCTCCTCTCTCGTCGCAGGTCTCTATGTCTGCGGATGGAGCAAGCGTGGCCCGAGCGGCACCATCGGCACCAACCGGGGCTGCGGCATGGCTACCGCCGAGGCCATCCTTGCAGATCTGCCGGCGCGGGCGGGGCAGCGTTCGGGAGATCCCGGCACGCTGCTGGCACGGCTCAACACGCGCGTTGCGCGCGTCCTGAGTTTTGCCGATTGGGCGGCCATCGACGCGGCTGAAAAGCGCCGCGGCGCGCCGTTCGGCAAGCCGCGGGAAAAATTCGTGTCGGTGCCGGACATGCTGGCGGCGGCGGATGCGTCATCGGCCTGGCGCGGCCCGTTGTCTGGAACGTAATACGGCGGGATGGGGAGATAGTGATGGCGGTTCCATTTGTTGATGGGTTTGGCAGGCGTGTGAAGTACCTCCGGCTCTCGGTAACCGATCGCTGCGATCTGCGGTGCCGATACTGCATGTCCGAGGCGATGACGTTTCTGCCAAGCAAGGAACTGCTCACGTTCGAAGAGCTCGACCGGGTCGCCCGGTGCTTCATCGCTTCCGGGGTAGAAAAGATCCGGGTTACCGGCGGCGAGCCGCTGGTACGGAAGGAAATTATGCAGCTGTTCCGCAGCCTTTCCCGGTATCTGGCCGACGGCAGGCTGCGGGAGCTTACGCTGACGACCAACGCCACCCAGCTGTCGCGCTATGCGGAGGAACTCGCCGTGCTCGGCGTGCGGCGGGTCAACGTGTCGCTGGACACGCTCGATCCGGACAAATTCACGATGATCACGCGCGGCGGGTTGCTGGCCCGCGTTCTCGAAGGGATCGCGGCGGCCCAGGCGGCGGGCCTGGCGGTCAAGCTCAACGCGGTGGCGCTGAAAGGCTTCACCGAAGACGGGATCGACGATCTGATCGGCTTTGCCCATGCCGGCGGGATGACGCTCACCTTGATCGAAACCATGCCGCTGGGCGAGATCGGCGCAGATCGCATCGATCAGTTCCTCCCGCTCTCCTCGCTGCGTCGCCAGATCGAGCAGCGCTGGACGTTGGTCGATCTGGCCGAGCGAACCGGCGGACCGGCGCGCTACGTCCGCCTGATCGAAACCGGCGGGAAGGTCGGTTTCATCACGCCCATGACTCACAATTTCTGCGAGGACTGCAACCGCGTGCGTGTGACGGCCTCCGGTGTGCTGCACCCGTGTCTTGGGCAAGCGAATGCGGTCAATCTCAAGCGGGTGTTGCGTGGCGATGGCGGCGATGCCGCCGTGATGCAGGCGATCGGGTTTGCGGTCCGCGGCAAGCCACACGGCCACGATTTCCAGATCGGGCCCGGCGGACGCCCGGCGTTGGCGCGGCATATGTCGGCGACCGGCGGCTAGATCAGGCAGCGTGCGGTTTCTGATAGTGGCCGCAGGGAAATCGGTTAACACGATGACGTAATTGCGGTCGACCCTCGGGAGGAAGGTACTCTCGCTATTGTCAAGCTCTCGCAATCAAACGATTCGGAGCCGCTATGATGAAGCAATACGTTGGGCTGGACGTCTCGCAGAGGGAAACGGCGATATGCGTAGTTGGCGAGATGGGACAAGTAATCTTCGAAGGAAAGGCCAAATCTGATCCGGGCGCGTTGACCAGCCGGCTGCTGGGGCCAACTCCACGGCCAGCTGTTCAGGTTACATTGGTGGCTTGATACCCTCAGCGCCGATCACGACCGCTGCGGCTTCAGGGCTGTCCTTTTTCATAACGACGAAGACCTTTCGCCCAATCGCAAGCTCGCCGGCCGATGGCGCCTTAACGAAGGCAACAACTTCCGTGCCGTCTGGGACTGTAATTGTTTGTTCTCCGTTTTTGTAGTTGAGCTTGAGCACACGGTCGGTCCCGACGTTATCGACCTTAGCGATATTTGCGTTCGTCATTGCGTTCGGTTTGGAATCGAGATCCCATGGATAATGACCCTCGGCCAGACCTCGCAAAGATTCATCGAAAACATGAACCTCGCGTGCGACACGTTTACCGTCTTGCTCGACGGACGTGACACCGACAAACCTACCGGTCTGTATGGCATTCATATCAGTTTTTGTTACCAGGAAGAGTCCCGCGTCGCCGGCGAGCTTGATCGACACTGTCTCTCCTTTGGCGTTTTGAACGCCGATCGTTCCGTCCTTGACGTCGGTCAAGGTGCCGCGGATATGCGCCTGCGCGAAGGCTGGCGCGGACACCAGCAAACCGGCAACAGCCGCTGCAGCCGCAATCGATACCCTCAGAGCCCGAGATATTGGCATTTGATCGGCCTCCCTCGTTACGCTCCGCATTGGTGCGGAGGCCGCGCATCCGACGCTCCGGGCCGCAGTTAGTCAATTGCCCCAGCGCGAAAGATCAGGATTGACTCTCAAACAACCAAATCGCCAATTTGCCCTTTTTCAGCCCGATCTCAACTAGGCGACGGATGGCGTCGCCGACCGCCGACGAACAGACACAACTTCAAATGTTGATTTCGAGGACCGGACGAAGATGTTCGTCTCGCTATTCCAGATACGGCGTCAGCACATTTTCGATCCATTTCATGAATGCGCGGACTCGGCGCGACAGATTGCTTCGATGTGCTACGACGAGGGACACGGCGAGCGCCCGGCGACGAAAATCGGGTATGATCTCCACAAGCGCTCCACTCTCCAGGTATCGGCCAATTCCCAAGAGTGGCGCCTGAATCAGGCCAAGGCCGGCGAGGGCAGCGGCTTCGTAGGTCTGCGCACTGTTAACGTGTAACGCACCTGGCAACTGAAGCGTGGCGTAGCCGTCGCCGTCCGGATATTCCCATCCATAAGGTCTTGCGCCCAGCATCGTCGAAAAATGAATTGTCCGATGCTCCTGACGCTGGAGATCTTCTAGCGATCGGGGGACGCCATAGCGCGCCAGATAGGCGGGACTGGCAGCGTTGACCATGCGTAACTTGCCCAGCGGGCGGGCGATGAGCGTCTCGTCCCTGATGGATCCAAGCCGCAATACACAGTCGAACCCCTCTTGAACCAGATCGACTTGCCGATCCGTACTCGACACCTCCAGCTCCAACTCTGGATGAGTTGCCATGAAATCCGGTAAGGCCGGCATGATCGTTGTCCGTGCCACCTCGGTCGGAAGATCGACGCGTAGACGCCCGCGAAGTGCCACGCGATCGCCTGCGAACATTGAGTGCAGGTCATCAACGTCAGCAAGCAGATCGCGGGCACGGGCATGAAATACCCGTCCGTCTTCCGTCAACTGCACGCTACGCGTCGTCCGGTGCAGAAGCCTGACACCGACATCTTCTTCCAGTTTCCGGATCGCCGTTGAGGCCCTTCCCTTCTGAATGCCCAGGCTATCGGCTGCGCGGCTGAAGCTCCCCATGTCCGCTACCGTTATGAAAATGAGGATGGGTTCGAGATTCTGCATTTTCCTGCCTCGGCATTGTTCACCGTAGAGAGAACAGTGAGTTCGCTCCCTCGTTGTTTGTCATACCTAGGAGACACAATAGGCTCCAAATAATGGGATTCCTCCTCGGAGAATGACAAGTGTCCGAAACTATCAACCTGCCTCAGGTGCCTGAAACTGTGACCGTGCATCGCGCCCTGTGGGCCGGCCGGATCATGAGCGCATTTGTCGTTATCGCTCTGGCGGCAGACGGCACCATTCAGCTTTTCGCGCCGGCACAGATCGCGAGCATGTTGCAGGAAACCGGGTTCGCGATGGACCTGACCCGTGTCGTGGGTCCGATCATCCTTGCCTGCGCCATCCTTTACGCCATCCCGGCCACCGCCGTGCTCGGCGCGATCCTTGTGACGGGCTTTTTGGGAGGTGCCATCTGCGCCCATGTCCGCATTGGTGAGTTGGGGGCGCCGCCGGAAATCATGTCCCTGCTTCTGGGCGCGATGACATGGGGCGGCCTCTACGCGCGCGATCCCCGAATCCGGGCCGTTCTGCCGCTCATCCATTGAACCAACCAGGGCAGTGTTCTGTCCCTCAAGATCAGGAGAAAACACATGTTTTTAGTCATGGGAATCACGGGAAAAGTGGGCGGCGCAACGGCAGAACATCTGTTGGCGCACGGCAAGGAAGTCCGCGCGCTCGTCCGCAATCGCGAGAAGGCTTCAAGCTGGGCGAACAAGGGCGTGGAACTGGTAAACGGTGATTGGAATGATTCGGCAGCCATCGAGCGGGCGCTCAAAGGCGTCGAAGGCGTGTTTGTCATGTTGCCGGCTGTCTGGGCCCCCTCGCCCGATTACAAAGAAGCCAAGGGCGTGATTGCGAACTATGTCGAGGCGCTCACCAAGGCAGCGCCGCCGCGGGTGGTAGCGCTTTCGTCGATGGGTGCGAACAGGACCAGCGGGCTCGGGATGATCACGGCGTTGTCGCTTCTGGAGCAAGGTTTGCGCGACCTGATATCGCCAATCGCATTTGTGCGCGCAGGTGGTTTCTTCGAAAACTTCCTCTACGGCTTGCAGGTCGCCCAGGGCGGAACGCTCCCGGTCTACTACAATCCGACAAACCGGAAATCGACCATGGTCGCGACGAACGACATCGGCGCGGAGGTCGCAACCCTTTTGACCGGTCCAGCGTGGTCAGGGCAGCGCGCCGTCGAGCTTGGTTCGATGGTCACCGCGGATGAAGTCGCGGAGCAATTGGGTGAAGTCCTGAATCTCGACGTCAAAGCCTTTGCAGTCCCGCGTGCAGGGTGGGCGAAAGCGTTCGAGCAATTCGGCATCCCGAAGGGCCACACCGGACCTGCCGAAGAAATGTTTGAGGCCGTGAATGCAGGATGGATGGACCTTGGAGTCGCGGGTACGGAGCACGTAGCCGGTACGACGTCCGCACGCGATGTATTCGA